>JAFYZE010000076.1 GCA_017548805.1 Bacteroidales bacterium | reverse complement strand
GTCGAGTCCCTTGGAGGTCATCGTGGCGCCGGAGATGGCGTCGATGGCATTGGCCTTGCCGGCGGGAGCGCCTCCCTTCACGATGCTGAAGGCGGCCTTAGAATCGTTGAAGTCTATGGCTTTGCCCTTGAATTGGGCACGGAACGAAGGATCGTCCTTGATCTTTCCGCCGAGACCGGGGGTCTCGCTCTCATGGTCGAAGTACGCTCCGGCGATGGTCTTGAGGTCGGAACCGAGGGCGAGGTAGCCCCAGACCGGCCCCCAGAGGCCCGCGCCGTATACCGGGATGACGGAGACGCCGTTCTTGAAGATGTAGACGGGGAGTTTCATATCGCTCCCGTCCTTGATGTTGTAGTTCTGGGCCTTGAGCTCGGACTTGCCGTAAACGGTGGCGTCGGCGGTACCGAGGTCGCCTACCTTGTTGCCGGAGGCGTCGATGAGGACGGCCTCGGCGACGTTCTGCTTGTAGAAGTCAAGCACGGCAGCATTGCCCTTGGCCTGCCACTCGGACTTCTCTCCGAACTGTGCCGCGGTAAGGATCTGGCTGATGGTCTCGGCTTTCTCATTGGCATCCTGCTTGGGTTTGAGGGATGACGAGACGAAGGCGAGGATCGCAGCCACCAGGACACACACTACTGTAGTGTATATCACTGTATATACATTGTTGTTTGTATTCATATCCCGATAGTTTTAAGCGGCTTTGACAACTTTGTTCTTCCGGGCGATGTGGCGGTCGGTGACGTACCAGTCGATCAGCGGAGCGAAGGTGTTGCCGAGCAGGATGGCGAGCATCATGCCTTCAGCATAGCCAGGGTTGAAGAGCCGGATGATGACGCAGACCGCTCCGATGAAGAATCCATAGATCCACTTGCCGCAGTCGGTCTGGGCGGAGGTGACAGGGTCGGTGGCCATGAATACGGCTCCGAAGGCGAAGCCGCCCATCACGAGGTGATAGATGCAGGGGACGTCGGTGGCGCCGCAAAGCTGGGCGAGCCCGCCCACGAAGAGGGCGCCCGCTACGGAGGATACCATGATCTTCCAGCTTGCTACGCCGGTCCAGAGGAGGATGGCCGCACCGATGAGGATAGCGATGACGCTGGTCTCACCGACCGATCCGGGCACCGTGCCGATGAAGAAGTCCCAGAAACCGGTGCCGTACTGGGCTCCGGCATTGGTGAGGGCGTCCATGCCGTCTCCGAGGAAGGAGAGCGGAGTGGCGCCCGTGGCTCCGTCGACGAGGGCCTCGCCCTTGCGCATGGCGATCCAGGTCTCGGATCCGGACATGCTGTTAGGGTACGAGAAGAAGAGGAAGGCTCGGGTGAGGAGAGCGGGGTTCCATATGTTCATGCCGGTGCCGCCGAAGACTTCCTTGCCGAAAATGACGGCGAATGCCACGGCGACGGCGAGCATCCAGAGCGGGACGTCCACTGGGACGATGAGAGGGATGAAGAATCCCGAAACAAGGTATCCCTCGTTCACTTCCTCACCGCGGATCTGTGCGGAGGCGAACTCGATGGCGAGACCGACCACGTATGAGACGACGAAGAGAGGAAGGACCTTGAGGAAACCGAACCACAGGTCGGCCCAGAATCTAGGGTCGGCGCCGGTGGCGAGGGCGTGCTGGTAGCCGGTGTTCCACATGCCGAACAGTGCGGCGGGAACGGCGGCTATCACGGCGATGATCATTATGCGCTTGAGGTCGACGGCATCCCTGACATGCGCGCCCTTCCGGGTGACGGTGCCGGGCACGTGAAGGAATGTCTCGAAAGCGTCTACGGTCGAATGCAGCCAGTAAAGCTTGCCGCCTTTTCAAATATCTTGTTCATAGTACTTTCTTTAAGCCATTTCCTTGAGCATCAGGTCGATGCCGTTCTGGATGATATCCTGCACATAGTTCTTGGACGGGTCCATGAACTCGACCAGGGCGAAATCTTCGGGAAGCACTTCGTAGATGCCGAACTTCTCCATGTTGTCAATGTCTCCGGCGAGGCAGGCCTTGACGAGATACAGTGGATAGATGTCCATCGGAAGATGCTTTGCATAGTAGGAGTCGGGCATGACGAATGCGCGGGGGCCTCCATGGAGGTTGGTGTCCATCGCGACTTCCTTGTCCAGGCGGCCGAGGCACCAGTTGAAGTAGCTGTGGTCGGCGCTGTACTGGTTGAAGCGGAACGGACGGGCCCAGCCGAGAAGCTCGGGCTCGGTGCCTTCCTTGAGGACGGTGACCTGGGTGTCGTAGAATCCGAGGTAGCCGTTCTCTCCGGCGTTCCTGCCGCTGAGGACGTCTCCGCTGATGATGCGGACGCCGTCGGCGTCGACGTAGTACTCCTTCAGCGCGGACATCGGGATGCCCGGAAGGGTGTCGACGTACGCGGGACCGTTCACTGCAGGACCGCCGATGGCGACCTTGCGGCGGACGTCATAACGTCCTGTGGTGAACAGGCGGCCGATGGCAGCGAGAAGTGCCAAGGATACAGTCCACACGGTCTCGTCCTTGCGGATGGGGCAGATGTTGGAGATCTGCACTCCGACGTTGCCGGCGGGATGCTTGCCCTTGAAAACATGGATCTCGGCGTCGTTGAGCTTCGCGAAGGCGGAGTCCGCGGACTTCACGGACACGTGGACCTTGGCGAGTTTGGCGAGAGCGCTGACGCCGGCCTGGATCGCGGAAACCTCATTGCCGAGGGTGAACTCCGTGTCGGCGGCGAGGGGAGCAGTGCTGAAGGCTGAAACGAAAATCGCCTTGGGATTGGCGGCCGGATCGGCGATGATGCCATAAGGACGCTGTACGAATGCCGCCCAGAGTCCGCTCTTCAGGAGCTTGTCCTTTACCTCCTCGCAGGTCAGGTCGCCCTTGGATGCGCCGAAGTCCAGGTATTCCTGCTCTCCGTCCGCTTTGACGAGCACCGCAAGAAGCTTTCTTTTGTCTCCGCGGACGACCTCTTTCACGGTGCCGCTGACCGGCGATGTGACGAGGACATCGGGATTCTTCTTGTCAGCCAGGACGGGCGATCCTGTCAGCACCTTGTCGCCCTCGCGGACGAGGAGTCTCGCGTTGAGACCCTTGAAGTCCGAAGGCTGTACGGCGACGGTGTCCGGCAATATCGTTCTCTTGACTGAGAGGGCCGGAACACCCGCCAGGGGGATGTTCAGGCCTTTTTTCAAAACGATGTTGTTTGACATTATGAGTAACTAGTTTGAGTATTTACAGAATGCGATGCGAAGATACGTATTTTTTAGTAATTTTGTGGTAATTATGGAGAACAAAGTGAATGCTGTCTTAGAGGGGCTGAACAGTGAGCAGAAGAGAGCTGCAGCCTGTGTGGAAGGACCGGTGCTGATAGTCGCAGGCGCAGGGTCGGGCAAGACCAGGGTGCTGACCTGCAGGATCGCGCACATACTGGCGCTCGGCGTCGAGCCGGACCGTATCCTCGCGCTGACTTTCACCAAGAAAGCTGCCGGAGAAATGAAGGAGCGCATAGGCGTGATGGTGGGGGAGAGACTGGCCCGCCGCCTGTACATGGGGACATTCCATTCCGTGTTCATCCGCTTCCTCAGGGAGTATGCTTCCGACCTGGGTTATCCCCGGGATTTCACCATCTACGACACCTCCGATTCGATCAGCGCCATCAAGGCCTGCCTGAAGGACCTCGGCCTTGATGACAAGTTGTACAAGCCGAGGGAGGTGCTAGCGCGCATCTCCCTTGCCAAGAACAACCTCGTCACCGCCGAGAAGTACCGCTCCGACCCAAATCTGGTGGCGAATGATACAAGGTCCAAGAAGCCGAAGATCTGCGACATCTTCACTCGGTATGCCGAACGCTGCAAGGCTTCAGGCGTGATGGATTTCGACGACATCCTGCTGAACATGAACATACTGCTCCGGGACCACCCCAAGGCCCTGGAGGAGATTTCGGGCCGTTTCTCGTATATCCTGGTGGACGAGTATCAGGATACCAATTTTGCCCAGTATTTGATACTCAAGCGTTTGGCTGAACCGCACCACAACATCTGCGTCGTCGGGGACGACTCGCAGTCGATCTATGCTTTCCGCGGTGCCAAGGTCGAAAACATCCTGAGTTTCCGTAAGGACTATCCCGAGTGCAAGGTCTTCAGGCTCGAACGTAACTACCGTTCCACCCAAGTCATTGTTGGCGCAGCCAATTCGCTGATTGCCAAGAACGAGAACCGCATCCCGAAGGAGTGTTATGCCGTAGGGGAGGAGGGCGAGAAGATACGCCTCATCCGCTCGTATACCGAGCAGGAGGAAGCCGTCCAGATTACAAGCGGAATACTGGACCGGATGCGTGAGGAACGCGCGCAGTATGAGGACTTTGCGGTGCTTTACCGCACCAATTCCCAGTCGCGCGCTATCGAGGAGGCCCTCAGGAAGCGCAACATCCCGTACATGATCTATTCCGGCAATTCCTTCTTCGAGAGGGCGGAGATCCGGGATATGATGGCATATTTCAAGCTTGTGGTGAATCCCCACGACGACGAGTCGTTCAAGCGCGCGGTCAACAAGCCGGCGCGTGGCATCGGCGACACCTCGATGGAGGCGCTTGCCGCCGCGGCCCGCGCGCACGGAGTGTCGCTCTTCAAGGCCGTCTATGCTCCTGACCTTCAGGAGTATGGCCTACGGGTAGCCGCGGCAGCCAAACTGCGTTCTTTCTGCGACATGATCAATTCCCTGGCCGCGAAGGCAGGGACAACCGATGCGTTTGAAATGGCGAGGAGCATAGCCGATAAGTCCGGGCTTTATGCCTTCTTCAAGGCGGATACCTCCATCGAGGGCATCTCCCGCGCATCCAATGTCGAGGAACTGGTCAACAGCGTCGCCGGTTTCGTCGAGGATCGCCAGAACGAGTATCTGGCTGAACTGGAGGAGATGGCTGTCGGGGGTGCTGCCCTACAAAACCGTGCCACCCTCGGCATCGTAAGAGGGGGGGACCCAAGCTCGCTTGGGGGGGGTCCGAAGGACGTTTTGGAGGACAGTACCCCCGAAGCCATCATCCCTGTCGTGACACTTGGGGAGTTCCTGGAGAATATCTCCTTGTTGAGCAACGTGGATATGGCGGAAGAGGAGGATACCAACAACAAGGTCGCCCTCATGACGGCCCACTCCGCCAAGGGCCTGGAGTTCCCCTATGTCTATATAGCCGGAATGGAGGAGAACCTCTTCCCTTCAGCCAACATGCTCTCTTCGTCCTTCGAGATCGAGGAGGAACGGCGCCTTTTCTATGTGGCGGTGACGCGGGCCAAGAAGGCGGTCGCCCTGTCCTTCGCTACCACCCGCATGCGCAACGGTCGGCATGAGTCCAATTCTCCGAGCCGCTTCATCCGCGAAATCGATCAGAAATACCTGGCCAATCCATTGACGGACAGGGAAATGGACGACGATGACGACGGCGGTTACGGCTTCGGTTTCGGTGGCTTCGGCTCCCGTTTCGGTCGCGGGGCCTCAGGAAGCACATTCGGCTATGGTGGACGCGATGCCGGCGCAAATGGACAATACCGCTACGGCGGCTCGTCTTCCGTGAAATATATCCCTGCCCAGCGCCCTGCGCGTCCTTCAGCGCCGTCGCGCCCGGTTGCTCCGTCGGTGCCGTCCAGGCACCCGGTGCCAACTGCGCCGAGCCAGCGTTACGACGAGGCGACGTTCGTCCCTTCGCCGATGCGTGATTTCAGTATCGGGCAGAGGATAGAGCACAATCGTTTCGGCCCTGGCCGCATACTGGACATTACGGGAGAATTCCCCGAGCTCAAGGCCAAAATCGCTTTCGACGATTATCCGGAGCCCAAGACCATCCTGCTCAAATACGCCAAGATGCGTCCTGAGCAAAAGGGCTAAACATTTCTAGAAGAGATAGTTGGATCCCATGATGAGGCCGAAGCGGCCATCGTCACGGTTGAGCGGCCTTGCCACCTCGACCGACATGATGAAGTTGCGGTTCATCACGAGTTTGAGTCCGGATCCGAAGCTCCCGTGGAACTTGGTCGCATCCTGATACATCGAGCTGCCCCTCTCTGCTCCCAGCCGGAACGGCGTGACGATGGCACCGCAGTCGAAGAAGGGGTTCGTTGCGATATAGAACGCCTGGTTGTGGGTGATGAAGCTGAAAAGCTTGATCCTGGTCTCGAAATTGGCCCAGACATAGCTTTTGCCTATGAACCTGTTGTATAGCGTTCCGCGGATGGTATTCTTGTTGCCAAGACCTTCGTTGACCGTCTTGTTCACCACCAGGGAGGTGATGTTTTGAAGGACATAGAATGGAGGCTCTCCTCCGATGATTCCCTGATACGCCAGATGATATGCGAAGGTCAGCCTGTCGTTGTCCAAGATGCCCACATAGTGCCGGAAGTGAGCGCTGATGCGGTTATAATGGTATCCCGTCCCGAAAAGGTCGGGGGCGTATGTCAGGTAAAGCTCGGACCAGATGCCTTTGGAAGGGATAGAGGTTGCATTACGGGTGTCATATACCAGTCCTGCATTGAATTCCAGGACATTGCCTCCTTCGGCCTCGTCAGGACGGATGACTCCTGACTCGACATAATGGTTGTAAAGGGAATTCTGCGGGTCGTACCCGTATTTGGGATTGAGGGTGCTTATGTGGTAGGACAGGAAATTGACGCCTGCGGCCCAGTCCAGTTCATCCAATATACTTCCCTGGAAGGTCGCCACGGCACGGAAGAACTTCCTGTCTATGTCATAAAATGCGACCCCCTTCTTGCGGTCCAGCGAACGGTTGACAGGAGTAGCGGAACCGTTGAACCCGTAAAAATGGTACATCGGGTTCATGTTGTACGCGAGGGCGGAAGAGAAGCGAATGCCGGGAATGAGATATGCCGACTGGTATGTAAGTTTGATGGCGGTCTGGCCCCTCGTGTAGCGCGAAAGCTCCACGACTGCCTTATGCCTGTAATTGGGGAAAATGGATCCGTCGCCGTAGTCGAAGAACGTATAGTTGATGCCGTACTGGATGCCGAGGTCGTCACTGAACCCGATCACAGGGTAGGGGACGGAATTGAATCCGTGCTTCACCTTGTCCTGGGCGAAAGTAGTTACGACGATGAGCGTAAGTATGACGGCGGCAAGCGTTCGTTTCATCAATACATCGGTCTGAAAGGCCAAAATCGTGCTAATATATCCATTATTTTCCGAAAACGGATGGAAACGGGTAAAAAACATCCCCGAAAACAAATGTTTCCGGGGATTTATCAGGTGTCAAGACAATTCGTCGGAAGACTAGAATCCGCCTCCTCCGAACTGTTCCCTCATACGCTGCTGCTCCTCGGAGTAAGCCTTGTACTGGTCAGCGGTGAGGATCTTCTTGATCTCCTCGTCCTGCTTCTTCATGTTCTCCTGCATCTTGCTCATGTCAGGCATTCCACCGCCTTCGAACATCTTGGCCATCTCCTCGCTCTGCTTCTTGAACAGGGCGGTGAGCTTGGTCTCCTGGTCCTTATTGAGCTTGAGGCTCTGTTTCATCTGCTCGACGCGCATTTTAGCCATCTCATCGGGATCGAAGCTGAATCCGCCCGGGCCCTGTGCGCTGGCGGAGGACATACCTGCGAAGAGCATCATGCCGGCCGCCATAAGAATCATCAAAAATTTCTTCATGATTTTTAGGATTAAAAATTATGTTTTTGTTACGCAACCCATCCGTATGGGTGGATCTGACATGTTTGACAGCTATGTGGTAATAAGGTTTAAAAACACTGCCCTATTTTTCTCAAAGGTACTTCAAAGGTACTAAAAAATGGTTTTATATATCCATTTTGATAAAAAAAAGTAGAAAAAGTGTAAATTTTCTCGGAAAAGCTTTGCGAATTAGATTTGAATGACTAATTTTACACCGAAGTTTTTCATAGTTTAAGTTTAGGTTAAGTAGCGGGGCGGTCGCAGTGATGCGATTGCCCCGTGAAAATTTTTGCCGCCTATAAAAACATACCGTCTCATACAGATTCTTCCGCGAGGTGCAGATAATCGTCTTTTTGTATGCCGCGTGTCTGTATTCTTCATAGATTTGCCTTGGACTTAAACTTATACATGGCTATGAAGAATCCCTGTTTCCGGCTGTTTGCAGTCTTTGTCCTCGCTTGCTTCCTGGCTTCATGCGAGGCGTTCATTCCAGAACGGTCCCAGGGCCGTCTCATTATTCATTTCTCTGAAGACGTATTCTTCAGTACCCGTGCCTCTCACGAGATTCCTGATACCAACGATTTCCTCCTGACCATCCTTGATGCCGGAGGGAAGGAACTGTACAACGGCAAGTACGGCGACTCGCCCGAGTCGCTTTCGCTTCCTTCCGGCAGTTACACCGTTTCGGCGGTCTCATCCGAATTCAAGGCCCCGAAGTTCTCTGCTCCCCAGTACGGGGACCGGCAGGTCGTGGTGGTCTCTTCCGGGAGAGACTGTTCCGTGGAGCTGATATGCCGGCAGCTGAATGCCGGAGTCAAGCTCAACATAGCGCCCAACTTCCTCACTTCGTATCCCAACGGCTCCCTGATCCTGAAAAGTGATGACGGCAAACTCCTTTACAGCTACGCCGAAAAGAGGATTGCTTATTTCAATCCCGGTGCAGTCTCCCTGATACTCAGTGACGGCGGGACTGACGGTACCCTCCTGACGCGCGTCCTCGAGCGTCAGGAGATCCTCGTCCTGAACGTTTCCGCGCCGTCGGGCGGGTCCTCCTCGGCAGAGGGCATACGCATTGCCATAGATACGACACGCTACTGGTCTGCCGAGGATTATGTCATAGGACAGGGCGATTCCAGGGGTACGGAGCGGGAGAATGCATACAATATAGGCCAGGCCCGTGCCAATACCGGCGAGGAGGACGTGTGGGTCTGCGGGTATATCGTGGGAGGGGACCTGACTTCATCTTCTGCGTCTTTCTCGCCTCCGTTCAAGTCTCAGACCAACATTCTGATCGGATCCCGCTCTTCCGTCACCGACAGGGATGCCTGCCTGTCGGTACAGCTACAGAAAGGAGATATCCGGGATGCCCTCAATCTTGTGGACAACCCGGATATCCTGGGAAGTTTCGTATACCTGAAAGGTGATATTGTCGATGCCTATTACGGAATGCCGGGCATACGCAACATCACCGAGTACAGGTTCAAGGACGACTAGTAGCCGAAGATGTCCTCGAGCGTGAGCTGCTTGACCGGACCGAGAGTGCGCAGGTAGTCCATATCGAGGAGCGCCGGATCTCCGAGGATGCCGTACACGTAGGTGCGGTCCTTGACCCATTTACGTTGGGTGGCTGCCAGGTCCTCAAGGGTGATGCCGTCAAGCTTCTCGAAGATGTATTTGTCCAGAGGTTCGTCGAGTCCAAGCTCCTTCGCATCCAGATAGCTGCTCAGTACGGACATCCCGGTAGTCCTGCGGGTACGGAGCGTACCGTCGAGGGACGACTTGGCGATGTCGAACGCCTTCTGCGATTCGGGCATGTCGTTGATGATCTCGTCAAATGCCTCAACCGCCTGGCGGAGCTTGTCGCTCTGCGATCCGATGCGGGCGTAAAACGAATAGGTGTCGTCCTTGTGCTCCGGAGCCAGCAGGTATGCGCCTGCGGAGTAGGCCAGGGCCCTGGCCTCGCGCATCTCCTGGAACACGATGGTGTTCATTCCGCCTCCGAAGTACTCGTTGAACACCTCGATGGCGGGAGCGTCCTCAAAGACGAATTTCTCGCCGCGGTCGGAGAACTGGATGTAGTTGAACTGACGGGCGTCGTACGGGGCGATGAACACCTTGGACTCAGGGGTCAGGAGAGCCTGCGCATACTTGCGCTCCAGGGGTTCGAGCTCGCCAGGCACGTCGTGGTATTCAGCCAGCATATTACGGACTTCGTTCTCGCTCATCGGGCCGTAGTAGAGCACCTTGTGCTGCTTGGTGAGCAGGTTGGTGACCTTGGCGAGGAGTTCCTCGGACGTGAGGGCCTCAAGGGCTTCATTGGTCAGGGTAGTGGACTTGACGTATTCGGGTCCGTACATTACATAGGAGTTGAGAGCGGAGTTGCAGCGCTGCTGGGTCAACTTGTTGACCGCGCGCTCCTGGAGCATATCGGCCTTGAGCTCGGCGAGGATGTCCTCGTCTGCCTTGGCGTTGGCGATCAGGTCCTCCATGATCTCAAGTGCCTTGCCAAGGTTTTCGGACAGGCCGCTCACGCTGAATGAAGTCTGCTCTGTGCCGGATCGGAAGGACTTATTGCAGGCCAGGCCATACATCTCGCTGGCGATCTCCTCGGCGCTGCGGCTCTCCGATCCGAGATAGCTCACGTAGTCCATCGCGAACGAAATCGCGGGATCGGTGAGGGAGCCTTCGTCGAACAGGAACTGCAGTGTGGCGATGTCATTGATGTCATTGTGTTTGTAGAGCACCTCGATGCCGGACTGGGCGTTGAAGACCGACATATCCTTGGTGTAGTCCACGAATACGGGCTCGATGGGCTTGACCTCGCTCTCCTGGAGCTCGCTCAGGAAAGCGCTCTGCATATCGCGGTTGGTGACGATGGGGGTGATCTCGGGAGCGTCGATCTTCTCGTTCTTGGGATTGGGTCCTACGCGCTTGTATGCCACTACATAGCTGTTTTCGCCGAGATACTCGTTGGCCCAGTCGACGATGTCCTTCTTGGTGAGTTTGGCAAGACGGTCGAGCTGGTGTACGTCATCCTTCCAGTTATGTCCGTCGACGAAGGAGTTGACGTAGGCCATCGCGCGGCTCCTGTTGCGCTCAAGGGAACGCATCTGCTGGAGCTTGAAATTGGCGATGGACGCTTTGACGAGGTTCTCGTCGAAGTCTCCGCTGCGGAGCTTCGCCACGCAGCCAAGCAGCAGGTCGCGGACCTCTTCGAGGGTCTGGCCCTGCTTGGGATAACCCTGCATCAGGAACTCGCTATGGTCGGTACGGGTATAAGCCTGACCGCCGGCGGCGAGGACCTTCTGCTGTTGGACGAGATCGAGGTCCATGATGCCGGCCATCCCGTTGTTGAGCACGGCCGACACGATATCGGCGGTTTCACTCTCGATATCCATCCCACCCGGATATCTCCAGGCGACCATTACGAATTCAGCTTCAGTGCCATAGACGTCCTTTTCGACGGGGGCGGTGATGGGATCCTCGGGTTTGATGGTGAATACAGGGAGATCCGGATTGGGCTCCCAGTCGCCGAAGTATTTCTCGATGATCTTCACGAACTCGTCCGGATCGAAGTCGCCGGATACACAGATCGCACAGTTGTTAGGGACATAGTATGTCGCCTTCTGCTT
This sequence comes from Bacteroidales bacterium, assembly GCA_017548805.1. The sequence goes on along the minus strand of JAFYZE010000076.1, from coordinate 5,984 downwards.
CTTGATGGCCTTGATGGAAGGATTCTTCAGGTGGTCGGAGGTACCGATGACGGACTGGGTGCCGTAAGGATGGTTCTTGAACAGCACGGAGTCGATGGCCATCAAGGCATTCTCGCTGTCTTCGTTGAGGTACATGTTGTACTCCTCATAGACGGCCTCGAGCTCGGTGTGGAAGCCCCTGATGACCATATTCTTGAAGCGGTCGGACTGGATCTTTGCCCAGTTTTCTATCTGGTTGGACGGGATGTCCTCGGTATAGCAGGTCACGTCGTTGGAGGTAAAGGCATTGGTGCCGTTCGCTCCGATGACGGCCATGGACTTGTCGTACTCGTTGGGGATGGAGATCTTGGACGCCTCATAGCTGAGGGAGTCGATCTGATGGTAGATAGCCCGGCGCTCCACGGGATCTGTCTTGGTCCTGTACACTTCGTACAGTTCCTCGATCTGGTCGAGGAGGGGCTTCTCGGCAGCATAGTCGGAAGTGCCGAGCTTCTCCGTACCCTTGAACATCAGGTGCTCGAGATAGTGGGCGAGTCCGGTGTTGTCAGCCGGGTCATTCCTTCCGCCGGAACGCACGGCGATGTAGGTCTGGAGGCGGGGTTCCTCCTTGTTGACGGTCATGTAGACTTTCAGACCGTTCTCAAGCGTGTAGATCTTGGTCTTGAGCGGGTCACCCTTGACGGTCTCGTACTTGTGTCCGCAAGAAGTAATGGTGAGCACGATGGCCGCCATCACGAAAATGAGGTATTTCTTCATATTACTACTAACTAATCGTCGAGGCCTTCGATGGTTTGGATCGTGCCGTCGTCGTTGTATTTAAGTTCGCATACTTTGAGGCTGCGGAGGCGGTTGATGCCCTTGGACGGGCCGCTGTCGTGATGGAAGAGCCACCACTTGCCGTTGTACTCCACGATGGAGTGGTGGGTGGTCCAGCCGAACACGGGGGTCAGGATCACGCCCTTGTAGGTAAACGGTCCGTAAGGATTGTCGCCGATCGCGTAGCAGAGCTTGTGGGTGTCGCCGGTGGAATAGCTGAAATAGTACTTTCCCTTGTACTTGTGCATCCAGCTGGCTTCGAAGAAGCGCCTGTCATTGTCCGAGACGGTGATGGGCTTGCCGTCCTCGTCAAGGAGGACGACGGGTTTGGGATCCTCGGCGAACTGGAGCATATCCTTGGCGAGCTTCACGACGCGGCCGGGAACGGCGGGAGCGTCGTCTGCAGGGTAGGAGGTGCCGCAGTCCTTTGCGAGGTTGTCCTCGTAGCGCTGGAGCTGTCCGCCCCAGATGCCTCCGAAGTACATATAGTACTCGTCGTCGTCATCGTGAAGGATGGCGTAGTCAATCGAGTAGCTGCCGCGGATCGGGTCCGGCATAGCCTTGAAAGGACCGGTAGGGGAGTCCGAGACCGCTACGCCGCAGCGGAAAATGTCGGTCTTGTCCTTGGCGGGGAAGTACATATAGTAGCGGCCGTCACGGCCCTTGACCACTTCGTTGTCCCAGAGCTGGCGGCGCGCCCAGGGAATGTCCTTGATGTCGAGGATGATGCCCCAGTCCTTTACGGGGGAGGTCATCGGGTCGTCGCCCTCGATGGTGAGGACGTGGTAGTCCTTCATGTCGTACTCGCTGCCGAAATCGTCATCCGGTGCGGCCGACTCCCAGTCGTGGGATGGGTAGATGTAGAGCTTGCCGTCGAAAACGTGCACGGACGGATCTGCCATATAGTCTCCGGGAAGGAGATATCTTTTCTTGACTTTCAGAGCCATAACAATTATGATTTTTATCCCCGGCCGGGCCGGGGATGGGGGTTAATCAATTATTCAGCGAGATGCTTGGCCTCGATGGCGGTGTTGATCTCGTCCATGCGCTCGTCGGAGAGCTCATACTTGCTGATGATCCAGATGGCGAGGACAAGCAGGATGGCGGGGATGACGCACACCAGCCAGAGGATGCCCTGCTCTGCGAGCGGGGTCTGCTTGGCGGCGTCGGCGTTGAAGCCGACCCATGCGAGAACGAGTCCCGGAACGACTCCGCCAAGCGCCATGCCGGCCTTGAAGAAGATGCCGGTGAGGGCGTTGACGATGCCGGAGATGCGCTTGCCGGTGGTGTATTCGCCGTAGGAGATGACCTCAGGGACGAGGGCCCACATGTAACCGGTGGCGGTGATGATGCCGGTCGACTTGACGAACTGTGCAAGGCAGAGCAGGAAGAAGTTGCTCTTCAGTGCGGGGATGGACACGAATGTGTACATCATGAGCATACCGATGATGGCCACTCCGAGGAAGAGGTAGAACATGCCCTTCTTGCCGATCTTGCGCTTGATGGCGGGGACGAGAGGCATGAAAATGAATGCCGGGATCGTTCCGAGCCACATGAAGAGGGTGGTCAGGAGCGGGGTCGCGCCGACGTTGAAGGTCATGAAGTATGCATCGGCGGCGTTGCTGACGGACATCATGGCGAATGCGGTGATGAAGAAGAAGGCCACGATGCGGAGGGGCTTGTTGCGGATGAACTCCATCCAGAGGTCGCTGACCTTGACGTTCTCGGACTCCTTGGAATCCATGACGACACGCTCCTTGCACTGCGTGAAGCAGAAGATGAGGAGGGCGAGGCCGGCGATGGCGAAGATGGTCATGGTTATGAACCATGCGCCTGCCGCGTCGGGAGTGTTATAAACAGCGGTCTGCTTGCCGGTCGCGGGATCAAGCACCTTGGGGGCGAAGATGGCGATGATCAGGGGTAGGGACTTGACGCAGAGGGCGCCGAGGTTGGCCATGAACATGCGGGTCGAGGTGAGAATGGTGATCTCGTTGGTGTCCCTGGTGAGGGAGGCGTTGAGTGCACCGTAAGGGACGTTCACGAGGGTGTAGCACATCGACATGCCTACGTAAGTGATATAGGCGTAGAGCAGAGAGCCGCTGAATCCGTTCCAGAAGCACAGGATGGCGAGGCCTACGAGCGGAATACCGCCGAGGATGAGCCATGAACGGTATTTGCCCCATTTGGGATTACCTTTGTCGACGATCGTTCCGACCACCGGGTCCCAGAGCACGTCTACGAGACGTACGATGAGGAACATGACGGCTGCCACGCTGGGCTTGAGCCCGAATACGTTGGTGTAGAAGAAAAGCAGCCAGATGCTGATGGTCTGATAGATCAGGTTCTGGGCCATGTCACCGGCGCCGAAGCCGATGCGCTGCTTCCAGTTGAGCTTGTAGAAGCCTTTAGCTTCCGATTTGATTGCGTCCATATCTGAAATTAATGTATTGGTTCCAGTCTTCGTGTCCTACAAATATACGAAAACACTCGGTATGGAACATCAATTTTTGACGCAAAGTCTTTAAAAAAGTCAGATTTCAAGAAGCTTGTTGAGCGCTTCCTCCTGCCCGGGGGCCGAGTACTTGCTGACGAACTCCTTGGGTGACAGGCCGAAATACTCCTTGAACGAACTGGAGAAATACGAGTGCGTGGAGAATCCCACGCGGTATGCCACTTCGGAGATATTGACCTTGTTGTTAACCAGCAGGTAGGCGCCTTGCTTGAGCTTTATGGACTTGATGAAGCTGCTCGGGGATATGTTTATGCTTTCCTTGAGCTTCCTGTTCATGTGCACGCGGCTCATGCCTATCTCGCGGCTCAGTTCCTCCACGCCGAAATCCGGGTCGCTGATATGCGCCTTGATGGTCTCTACGACCTTCGGCAGGAACATCTTTTCGGCCGAAGGGATCGTTATCTCCTCGTAGTCGTATGACATGTCGCTCGTATACTTGTTGCGTATGGCCTCCCTGGTGGAAATGGCCTGCTGGATCGAGGTGCGTAGGAGGTCGACGGGGACGGGCTTGACCAGATAGCGGTCGGCGCCGTTCTCCGTGCATTTGCGCAGCGTATCCTCGTCCCACTGCGAGGACAGGATCAGGACGGGTACCAGATTGGTGCTGGGATTGCGCTTGATCTTGCCGCAGAGGTCCGCACCGTCCATTTCTCCTCCGGTAATGAAGTCGGTGACTACGGCGTCCGGTATCGTGCTGACGATCTTCTTCCATGCCTCTTCCGCACTGGCGCAGGTCTCGATGTTGAACTGGTTCCTGAGCTCCATCTTGAGATACCTGCGCATCTCGGCGTTGTCGTCGACCAGGATGAGGTTTTTCTTGGACTTGAGGGCCTTGTCTTCGTTTTCTTCGGCAAGGACCGGGGATGTGTCCGGGACCTTGAGGTCAGGTTTCTCGTCTGCCTCGGCGACGCGGGCCTCTTCGAGGCGGTTCATGTGCTCGAGGATCTGTGACGCATTGCGGTACATCATCTCATAGCTCTCCTTCCTTTCTCCGTCATCCTCCTTGTCCAGAAGCTTGCGGAGCGGGGCCATCACCAAGTTGAGCGGAGTGCGGATCTCATGCGAAATGTCGGTGAACATCTGCAGTTTGGTCTCCTTCAATGCGGACTCCCTCATCTCCTGCTTGTGGAGGCGGTCCTTTTTCCGGAGCGTCAGTATCAGGGCGACCGTCCCGGCCGCAAGTGCCGCGTAGACCAGGAAAGCCCAGAGGCTCAGGTACCACGGCGGAAGGACGCGGATCCCGATCTCCCGAATGGAGTAGTTCTCTTCATCCCCGTCGAAATAGGCCTTCACGCTCATCGTGTACCTGCCCTTAGGCAGGTTGGTGTATGTGGCGGTGCGGCTGAGGGGGGAGACTGTCTTCCAGTTGTCGTCAAAGCGGCTCAGGCGGTATGCGTAACGGATACGGTCGGGATTGGTGAATTCCGGAACGGAATACTCGAGCGAGAAGGAGTTTGCGGTGAACGGGAGCACTATGCGCGTGGCTTCCGTAATGTGCTTGTCGAGAATGTTGTCGTCGCTGTTGGCGTCGTATTCCACTTCCTTGTTGGCGACGGTCAGGCGGGTGAAGATCACCGGAGGCAGGTCATGCAACTTCTGGCTGACGACCTGCGGGTAGAAGGCGGTGAGTCCCTTGCTCCCTCCGAAGAACAACTGGCCCCTGTCGCTCTTGTATATGGCGTTGGCCCTGAATTCATTGCCCTGGAGCCCGTCATATTCATAATACCGCGTTATCTTTCCTGTCTGCGGGTTGATGCGGTTCAGGCCGTATGAGGTTGAAACCCAGATGGATCCGTCGTCTCCTTCGAGGATTCCGCTGATCAGGTTGCTGGAAAGGCCGTCATTCACCGTAATCACCTGTGTTTCGCCTTTCTGCTGGTCGAAGCGGACGAGTCCTTCTCCGGTCCCGATCCAGATCACTCCTTCCTTTCCTTCCTGAATTGAATACACGCGTGCGCGCATAATGTTCCTGTCCTTGAGGTCCGCCCTGAAAAGCTGGCCCGTCTCGGGGTTGTAGCACCAGTGTCCGCTGTAGGTTCCGATCCAAAGGGTTCCGGACTTGTCGAAGGTCAGGGAATTGACCCAGTTGTTGAGTCTTTCCGACAGCATTTTTACGACTCTCTTGGAAGCGGGATCGATCACGGCCATTCCGTTGCCATGGGTGCCGGCATACAGAAGGTCGTCCTTTTCGTCGTATACCAGGCAGTAGATCTTCTCCGACCCGAGACTCTCGTTGTCCTGGAAAGCCTTGAAGCCTCCGGAAGGCGTGTAAGTGACTAAGCCGTCAAGATATGTGGCTATCCAGAGAGTCCCATGCCTGTCAAAGGCCACGCCCATGACCGAATCGTCCGGAAGGCCCGAGTTGGCGCTGTTGTAGTTGACCGAACTGCCGTTGCCATCCAGCAGGAACAGGCCGTTTCCGTCGCTTCCAAGCCATGTATATCCTTCTATGTCATGGCACATGGATGTGAGGCAGTAACTCTCATCTCCGGGGCGGTCTTCCTGCTTGAAACTATAGTACCTGAATCCGAACATCGACTGGGGGACTATCATGAGTCCCTTCTGGTAGGCCGACACCCACAGGTTGCCCTGATTGTCTTCGAACAGTCCGTGCACTTTCCATCCGCCTGTCCTGTAGGGCACGTTGGGGAATGAG
>JAFYZE010000075.1 GCA_017548805.1 Bacteroidales bacterium | reverse complement strand
CTTGGGAATGCCGTCGACGGGCATGATGTAAGGCAGGTTGATCTCGGTCGAGGTCTGGCTGGAGAGCTCGATCTTGGCTTTCTCGGCGGCCTCCTTGAGGCGCTGCAGTGCCATAGGATCTTTCTTAAGGTCGATGCCATGGTTTTCGCTTGCGAACTCCTGTGCAAGCCAGTCGATGATGACCTGGTCGAAGTCGTCGCCGCCGAGGTGGGTGTCACCGTTGGTGGACATGACCTCGAAGACGCCGTCGCCGAGCTCGAGGATGGAGATATCGAAGGTACCGCCGCCGAGGTCGAAGACTGCAACCTTGGAGTTCTTGTCCTTCTTGTCAAGTCCATATGCCAATGCAGCCGCGGTAGGCTCGTTGATGATGCGCTTGACATCGAGGCCGGCGATCTTTCCGGCTTCCTTGGTAGCCTGGCGCTGGGAGTCAGAGAAGTATGCGGGGACCGTGATGACGGCCTCGGTGACCTCCTGACGGAGATAGTCCTCGGCAGTCTTCTTCATCTTCTGGAGGATGATTGCAGAAATCTCCTGAGGCGTATAGAGACGGCCGTTGATGTCGACGCGGGGGGTATTGTTGTCACCCTTGACGACCTTGTAAGGTACGCGGGCGATCTCTGTCGAGACCTGGTCGTAGGTCTCGCCCATGAAACGCTTGATGGAGTAGATGGTATTGGCCGGGTTGGTGATGGCCTGGCGCTTGGCGGGATTGCCGACTTTGCGTTCTCCGCCGTCGGTGAACGCCACTACGGAAGGAGTGGTACGCTCGCCTTCATTGTTGATGATGACGGTAGGCTGGTTGCCTTCCATGACCGAAACGCACGAATTGGTGGTTCCGAGGTCGATTCCGATGATTTTTCCCATAATATTACGTCTTTATTGTTTTTTCATTCCTGCGCGGACACTTCATCCGCGACACCGCTTTGTCTATCTAAAGCTGTGCCATTCGATTCCGCTGACATTTTGGCAGAAAAATTCATATCTTTGTGGCAGAAATGTACTACAGAACACTATCCGACGGAGAGGTACGGGACCTGGAAGGCAGGATCCTGTACGAGGACAACCACCTGCTGGTCGTGAACAAGCGGGCGGGCGAAATCGTCCAGGGCGACAGGACGGGCGACGAATGCCTGGCGGAGACCCTCAAGGCCTTCGTCGCGCAGCGTGACGGCAAGCCGGGACAGGTATTCATGGGCATCCCGCACAGGCTCGACCGCCCCGTCAGCGGGATAGTGGTGTTCGCCAAGACCTCGAAGGCGCTTGAGCGCCTCACTGCGATGTTCCGCGAAGGAGAGGTCCACAAGACATACTGGGCGCTTTGCTGCGCGGCCCCGTCAGTGCCTGAAGACGAACTTGAGGATTGGCTTGTGCGCAACGAAAAGATGAACAAGACATTCATTGCCAAGGCCGGTAACCGCGAAGCGAAACTCGCACGCCTGCGCTACCGTTACCTCGGCCCTACCGAGCGCTATCACCTCGTGGAGGTTGAGCTCCTCACCGGCCGTCACCATCAGATCCGCTGCCAGCTCGCCGGCATGGGCTGCGTCATCAAGGGAGACCTCAAGTACGGCGCGCCGAGGTCCAATCCCGATGGGGGCATCTCCCTGCATTCGCGCCACATCTGTCTCATCCATCCTGTCAGGAAGACTCCCCTGGAACTCACCGCTCCCCTGCCCGCCTCATGGCGCGGCATGGAGTCCTTCGTCTGACAGTCATTCCCCCTCTTTGTCCGTACCCCCGGGATGGAGATGCTCCATGGCCTGGAGCGTGCGCATGTATTCGCTCGGAGTATCATTCATGAACAGCTTGAACGCCATGTTGAAGGACGCCACCGAGTGGAATCCCGACGTGAGCGACAGCTCGGCCACCCTCAAGCGGTGGTCCTGCTTCATCAGCGATACCGCATACTGGATCCTGTAGCTGTTCACATACTGGCAGAAATTGTGGTTGGATTTGGTATTTATGGTCTTCGAAAGCATTCCTTTGTTGGTCAGCATCTCCCTTGCGAGTTCAGCCAGCGTGAAGTTTTCGTCCAGATAGGGTCGCTCCCTCTGCATGTAGGTTTCTATACGCTGGAAGAGCAGGTCCATCCGCTGGTCCTCGTCCAGGGAACCGGTTTCAAGCTTCCGGATAGAGAGCACGGCAGGAAAACGCAGTATGCGGCTGCCAAAGGAGGACTGGAGGTACAGGAAGGCATAAAGCAGCGACAGGACCAGCGCAATGGCCAGAAGCGCTCCGCGCGAAAACGGAACGCTTACGGAGCCGAGCGCCACGACCACGGTACCCGAAAACCCCAGGACACGGCAGCACACTGCATTCTTCGGTGAAATGCGCCCGGATCCGGGGAGTGCCTCCCGCCTGCCGCGCGACCACGGGAGCCATTCCCCGAAAGGGCCTGCGGCCAGCAGGAAAGCGGCGGAAATGGTCGTGAACGTCGAAGGATTGACGGGGAAACGGATCCCTGACGCATCCAGGGCACTTCGAGCCAGACAGGCCAATGACAGCAGGGCTGCCATGAAAGGGAAGCGGTCCCTGGGCTGAGGGACGGTAACGGACTGAAGCAGCACGGCGTTGCAGAACAGGAGGTCGGCGGCAAGCAGGAACGCAGTGATCCCGTTACACGCATCAAGTGAGACAAGCGCCATAGGGAGGATGTCCCTGGCAAGACGGAGTCCGCGCTCCTTCAAGCCCCACATGCGTTTGCCCGGCAACAGCCCCAGGATACACAGAACCGCGCTGAGGCCGATGAATGAATAGGCGATGAAATCTTCCATGGATATCTGAATCTCAAATTCGTCCGGAATCAAATATCCACAAAAAAACTCCCGGAACGCAAGTCCGGGAGGGGGTCAGACGAAAATAAATATCTTTTTTTAGGCTTTCTTCAAATCTTTGGACGTATGCTTTACCCGTATGGACTCGAAACCGCGTCCGTAAACTCCGGTCACGGTGGAGACCGACAGGAAAGCGTCCGGGTCGATCGACTTGATATAGCGGAGCATGATGTTCAAGTCGGTCTTGCGGGTAAGGACCATAAGCACATGAGTAGACTGCTTGGAGTACCAGCCCTGGCCGTCAAGGACGGTGACTCCGCGATGCAGGTCCTTGGCTATGGCGTCGGCGATCTCCTCATACTTGTGCGAAAGAATGAACAGCTGGACGGACTGCTTGGAACCTGCCAGGTACATGTCCAGCACAGTGCTGCATATAGTTATCAGGATAAGGCCGTAGACGACGGTGACGATCTTTTCCGTGAAGGGAACGAGCGTTCCGTCCGCCGTATATGACGGAACGAGCAATGACGAGCATATGATCACCACATCCATTCCGAGTATCATCCTTCCGGGAGAGATACCCTTATACTTGTTGACGATAAGCGCTATGATGTCCGTACCGCCCGTACTGCCTCCGGCCGACATTGTCAGGCCTATGCCTACACCGACGAGGATGCCGCCCATGATGACGCTCATCAGCTTGCCGTTCTCGACGGCCAGCGTCTGGCATATCTCGGCGGGTATCCATGTCTGGAAAAGGTTTAGGCCAAGCGACGCCAGGAAAATGGCCAGGACCGTCTTGCCTCCGAAACCCTTGCCTAACGTGAACAGCGCCAGTATCAACAGAAGGGTATTGACGGTGAAGTAGGTGTAACCGATCTTGATGGCGCCATGCGTTGCGTACTGGATGATGGAGGCGACACCGGTCACTCCTCCGCCGACGAGATTGTTGGGAACGAGGAAAACGGTCCAGCCCAGGACATACAGCAACAGGCCGAGAATCAGGAGCGCATAATCCCTGATGTAATGTAAAACGCTTTTTTGTTCTTTAAGAGGCATCTGATTCTGATTTGTGTTTCCGTTTGAAACCGGTCTTTATCTCATCGAAGCCCTCGCCATAGACGTTGTTGGTGGAGGACACGGACATGAAAGCACGGGGGTCGACCTCCTTGATGACCTTGGTGAGGCTGGGGAGCTGCTTGCGGTTGAGGAGGATCAGGAGCACGTTCTTTTCCTGCTTGGTATACCACCCCTGCGCGCTCAGCACCGTCACTCCCCTGTTCATGTTCTTGATGATATGGTCCGCGATGTCCGCATAGCGGTCGGAGAAGACCAGCAGCTGATACGACGACTTGTCACCGCCCACCACATAATCGATGATCGCAGAGAAGGTTATGATCTCCACCAGACCGTAGACCATGTCGGTGAACGACTTGTCCGGAAGGAAGAGAAGGGCGGCGACTATGATGATGTCCGAGATCAGGAACACCTTGCTCAGCGACACCGGCCAGTATTTGTTGATCATCAGCGCGATGATGTCCGTGCCTCCGGTGCTTGCCCCGTATCGAAGCACGAGACCGAGGCCTATGGCCTCCAGCAGACCGGCGATGATGGGGATGAGCAGCGTTTCCCTGACATAGAGGAACTGTCCGGCGACGGAATGTATCTCCGGTATGGACGCGACAATCCCCATGGCCACTGACGACATGATGATGCAGTATATCGTCTTGAAACCGAAGCCTATGCCCATGGCGATGACCGCGACTATGATCAGCAGGGCGTTGACCGCGAAATACGAGTACTGGGCGGGGATAAGCCCTCCCGTAGCATACTGTATTACGGTACATAGACCCATCATGCCTCCGGCGGACATGCCGTTCGGGATCATGAAGGCCTCCCAGGCGATCGCAAAGATGAAACACGCGACCGTCAGGATAATGAAATCATTTACAAGATAATACTTTTTCCTTTGGGCTTCCATCACCGGTTACTTGACCACGATATTCACGATCTTTCCAGGGACCACGATGACCTTGATGATGCTAAGTCCGTTCACATACTTTGCAGTCTGCTCCATGGAGCGCACCCTCGCCTCCACTTCGTCCTTGTCCGCCGACTTGGGGAGGTCGACGGTGAAGCGGGTCTTGCCGTTGAACGATACCGCATAGGTGCAGCTGTCCTCGACAGTGTATGCCTCGACATACTCGGGGAAGGTCGCGAAAGTGACGCTGTCTTCATGGCCGAGGGCATGCCAGAGTTCCTCCGCGATATGAGGGGCGAAGGGCGAGAGCAGGATCACGAGCGGCTCGAGGACAGCACGCTTGCTGCACTTGAGGGCGGAGAGCTCGTTAAGCGCAATCATGAATGCGCTGATGGTGGTATTGAACGAGAACGCCTCGATGTCGGCGCGCTCCTTGGCGATGAGCCTGTGGAGCGACTTGAGCTCGGCCGCGGTCGGTTCCCCGTCAGTGACAAGCCAGTTGTCGCGGTCGTAGAACATGCGCCAGAACTTCTTGAGGAAGCGGTTCACGCCGTCGATGCCCTTGGTATCCCAAGGCTTCGACTGCTCCAGGGGACCGAGGAACATCTCATAGAGACGAAGGGTGTCTGCGCCATAAGTATCGCAGACGAGGTCCGGATTGACGACATTGAACATTGACTTGCTCATCTTCTCGATGGCCCAGCCGCAGACATACTCGCCGTCCTCGAGGATGAACTCGGCGTCAGCGTATTCCGGACGCCATGCCTTGAAGGCCTCGAGGTCGAGGCGGTCGTTGTAAACTATGTTCACGTCGACATGGATCTCGGTGGTCTCGTACTTGTCCTTGAGGCCGAGCGACACGAAAGTGTTGGTGCCGACGATGCGGTAGACAAAGTTGGAACGGCCCTGAATCATGCCCTGGTTCACGAGTTTCTTGAACGGCTCGTCCTCGCAGACATAGCCGAGGTCATAGAGGAACTTGTTCCAGAAACGCGAATATATGAGGTGGCCGGTCGCATGCTCGGTACCGCCGATATAGAGGTCAACATCCCTCCAGTATGCATCCACCTCCTTGTCCACCAGCGCATTGTCGTTGTGCGGATCCATGTAGCGGAGATAGTATGCGCTCGAACCGGCGAATCCGGGCATGGTGCTCTTCTCCAGGGGATAACCCTCGTAGGTCCAGTCCTTGGCCCGGGAAAGCGGAGGCTCGCCGTTGGCCGCGGGCTTGAACGATTCGATCTCGGGAAGTTCGAGCGGCAGCGCAGACTCCGGAAGCGGAGTCGGGATGCCGTCCTTGTAATAGATGGGGAAAGGCTCGCCCCAGTAGCGCTGGCGAGAGAAGATGGCGTCGCGCAGGCGGAAATTGGTCTTGCGGCGTCCGAGGCCCTTCTCCTCGACATAGTCCTTGGCCTTCTCGATGGCGACCTTGACGTCCAGGCCGTTCAGGAAACCTGAGTTGCACATCTTTCCTTCCTTGGCGTCGAAGCTGCTCTCGCTCACGTCGCAACCCTCGATGATGGGCACGATCGGAAGGTTGAAAGTCTTGGCAAACACGTAGTCGCGGCTGTCGTGCGCCGGTACGGCCATGATGGCGCCGGTGCCGTAGCCCGCGAGCACGTACTCGGATATCCAGATCGGGATGCGCTCGCCCGTCAGGGGGTTGATGCCGTAGGAGCCGGCGAATACGCCGGTGACGGTCTTTGTCTCGGCGATACGCTCGCGCTCGGTCTTCTTCTTGACCTGCTGTACATACTCTGCGACAGCTTCCTCCTGTTCTGGTGTCGTGAGTTCCTTGACGAGATCGCTCTCCGGAGCGAGGACCATAAAGGTCACTCCGAAGATAGTATCTACACGGGTAGTGAAAATAGTGATGGGCAGATGCCTGTCGCCGCATACGGTGTCGAATACCACCTCGCATCCTTCGGACTTGCCTATCCAGTTGCGCTGCATCTCCTTTAGGGAGTCCGTCCAGGCGAGCTTATCCAAGCTGTCGAGCAGGCGTCCGGCATAGGCCGAGACGCGGAGCTGCCACTGCGTCATCTTCTTCTGTTCGACGGGGAATCCGCCGCGTACCGACAGTCCGTCCTTGACCTCGTCATTGGCCAGCACGGTGCCGAGACCCTCGCACCAGTTGACGGAGGTCTCTCCCTGGTATGCGATGCGGTAGTTCATCAGGACGTCGGATTTCTCCTTATCCGTCATGGCTTTCCACTGCTCCGCAGTGAAATCGAGTTCCTGCGAACAGGCGGCAGTCACGCCCTCCGTGCCTTTGGCGGCGAAATGCGCCGTCAGCTCGGCTATAGGGCGGGCCTTCTGCAAGGAACTGTCATACCAGCTGTCGAACATCTTCAGGAACGCCCACTGGGTCCATTTGTAGAACCCGGGGTCGCAGGTCCGCACCTCACGGTCCCAGTCATATGAGAAACCGATCCTGTCGAGCTGGCTGCGATAACGGTTGATGTTGTCAGTGGTGGTCTTCTCGGGATGCTGTCCGGTCTGGATGGCGTACTGCTCTGCCGGAAGGCCGAACGCGTCGTATCCCATAGGATGGAGGACGTTGAAGCCGGTCAGCCTCTTGTAGCGGGAGAAGATATCGCTGGCAATGTATCCCAGCGGGTGTCCGACATGGAGTCCCGCGCCGGAAGGATAAGGGAACATGTCAAGGACATAATATTTCGGTTTGGAAGGATCCAGTACTGTCTTGAACGTCTTGTTGGCAGCCCACCAGGCCTGCCATTTGCTTTCGATTGACTTGAAATCGTAATCCATGTT
>JAFYZE010000012.1 GCA_017548805.1 Bacteroidales bacterium | reverse complement strand
TATTTTGAAAATAGGCATAGAGGAGCAGGCCGCGAGGGAGATAGCCATGCGCAGCCGCGGCACACCCCGCATCGCCAACTCCTTGCTGAAGCGCGTCCGCGATTTCGCGCAGGTCATGGGCGACGGTCACATCGACCTCAAGATCGCCAAATACGCCCTGGACAAACTCAAGATCGACACTCTCGGACTCGACTCCATCGACCATAAGATACTCCGCACCATCATCACCAATTTCAAGGGAGGTCCGGTCGGGGCCGGTACCCTGGCAACGGCTATAAGCGAGGATCAGGGTACCCTTGAGGAAGTGTACGAACCTTTCCTTATCAAGGAAGGATTCATAGTACGGACGCAGCGCGGGCGCGTCGCCACCGAGCTTGCCTACAAGCATCTCGGTCTCGAGGGCATCGCCGCTGCGGAAGCCGGAAGCCTTTTCTGAAAACATCTGATTATGAAAAAGTTGATATGCTCGCTCCTCGTTCTTGCCGGAATGTGGAGCGCCGTACCCGCATGGGCTTGTACGTCGGTGATAGTCTCCGGCAAGGCTACCGCCAGCGGCCGGCCGCTCATGCTCAAGAACCGTGACACAGACCACCGTGACGTCCGCATCGAGTACTTCCGCGGACCGGTCTACGGCTTCATAGGACAGGTCAATTCCGAGTCGGAAGGAGGCGAGGTATGGTCGGGCACCAATTCCGCCGGTTTCTGCATAATGAACACCGCCTCGTACAACATCAAGGATGACGACGTCCCCGCCGAGATGATGGATCGTGAAGGAGTCCTTATGTTCCGGGCTCTCGGCATATGCGCCACGGTCAAGGATTTCGAGAATCTTCTTGACAATATGTCCAAGCCACTATGTGTAGAAGCAAATTTCGGTATCATAGACGCTTCTGGCGGAGCTGCCTGGTATGAGGTCAACAACGACGGCTGGGTAAAGTATGATGTAAACGAAATACCTGAGGGATACCGAGTTGTGACCAATTTCTCCGAATCCGGAAGGAAGGAGGATTACAAGGGATATGAGCGCTGGCTCACCGCTTCCGCCATCATGGAAGAAATGTACGCCCAGTCTGAGAACGGGGTCATGGACATAGGTCCACATGACCTTATCTACGGTTTTTCAAGGTCCTACCGCAATGCCATGACCGGCATTGATTGGCTCAACGACTATCATACCCTCAAGAAATCTGTTAATTTCACCGGAATAATTGATGACCAGGACCTTATCCCCCGCCGTAGCACGGTATCTTCGATAGTATTCGAGGGTGTCCGACCTGGGAGCAGCCCCCAGTATACTGTCATGTGGACAGTCTTGGGTTATCCCTGCTGCACGGTCAGCGTCCCTCTCCTTGCAGGAGACGGGGATATGATCCCTTCCTTCATGAAGGCTGCGGAAGGATCAGGCAACGCCTGGATGTGTGACCTTGCCGGCAAGATCCGTGACAATTCTGTGTTCCGTTTCCATGTGAGCAGTGGTCCCGCCTACATAGACATGAACAACGTGATGGAGTTGCTGCATAACTGCCTTGTGACCGAGTCCATGCTTGAGACGGGCTGGCAGGACATCTACAGCAGGTGGACCCGCGGGGAATATGTTTTTGACCGTTTCAAGGAAGAATACCTGACATTCTGCAATAAGTATTTTGAAGATTATTTGGAACACTTCTCCTCTTTTCTTCAATAATGGAAGACAATCAATTGGTCTTTTCGCTAAAAATGACTAAAATTGCGGATGAATTGAAAATTTAAATCTATAACAACAATAAAATGGCCGAAAAATTAATTTCCAAGATTCCCGACGGACCGCTCGCCGAAAAATGGACGAAACGCAAGTCGGAGATTCATCTCGTCAGTCCCAACAACAAGAGAAAGCTCGAGATCATCGTAGTAGGAACCGGTCTCGGAGGCGCATCAGCAGCCGCTTCCCTCGGTGAACTTGGTTACAATGTCAAGGTGTTCTGCATCAGCGACTCCCCCCGCAGGGCCCACTCTATCGCCGCCCAAGGAGGTATCAACGCCGCCAAGAACTACCAGAACGACAATGATTCCGTCTACCGTCTGTTCTACGACACTATCAAGGGTGGAGACTATCGTGCCCGTGAAGCCAATGTATACCGTCTTGCGGAAGTAAGCGCAGCCATCATCGACCAGTGTGTTGCGCAGGGCATTCCGTTCGCACGCGAGTACGGCGGCTACCTGGCCAACCGCTCCTTCGGAGGCGTCCAGGTGAGCCGTACATTCTACGCCCGCGGACAAACCGGCCAGCAGCTCCTTCTCGGTGCATATGCCGCCCTTAACCGCCAGATTGCCGCCGGCACGGTCAAGAGTTATCCTCGCCACGAGATGCTTGACCTTGTTGTAGTCAACGGTGAGGCCAAGGGTATCATCGCCCGCAATCTCGTCACCGGCAAGCTCGAGCGTTTCGGCGCGCACGCCGTCATCATCGCCACCGGAGGTTATGGAAATACCTATTTCCTCTCCACCAATGCCATGAATTCCAACGGTTCCGCCGCTCTCCAGTGCTACAAGAAGGGTGCTTATTTCGCCAATCCCTGCTTCGCGCAGATCCATCCTACCTGTATCCCGGTACACGGTGACCAGCAGTGTAAACTCACCCTTATGTCCGAGTCGCTCCGCAACGACGGCCGCATCTGGGTTCCCAAGAAACTTGAGGATGTAGAGAAACTCCGCGCACACAAAATCAAGCCTTCGCAGATCCCTGAAGAGGATCGCGACTACTATCTCGAGCGCAGGTATCCCGCTTTCGGCAACCTCGTTCCCCGCGACGTCGCTTCGCGTGCCGCCAAGGAGCGCTGCGATGCCGGTTTCGGAGTGAATGAGACCGGCAAGGCCGTGTTCCTCGATTTCTCCGAAGCTATCCAGAGGCTTGGACATCAGAGAGTTGCTGAGCGTTACGGCAACCTCTTCGAGATGTATGAGAAGATCACCGCCACTTCCCCTTGGGAAGAGCCTATGATGATCTATCCCGCCATACACTATACCATGGGAGGTATCTGGGTTGACTATGATCTCCAGACCACTATTCCCGGCCTGTATGCCATCGGCGAGGCCAACTTCTCCGACCACGGTGGAAACCGCCTCGGTGCATCGGCCCTCATGCAGGGTCTTGCAGACGGATATTTCGTGGTTCCTGTCACGATCGGCGATTATCTTTCCAAGAAATTCTCCGAGCCTAAGACCGATACCAGCATCCGCGAATTTGACGACGCTGAGAAGGCAGTCCAGGCGAGGATCGACAGGCTCTTCGCCATCAATGGTACCAAGACAGTCGATTCCATCCACAAGAAACTCGGAAACATCATGTGGGACTATGTAGGTATGGCCCGCTGCGAGTCAGGACTCAAGAAAGCCATCAGTGAGATAGCCGAGTTGCGTAAGGAATTCTATGCCAACGTCAAGGTTCCCGGAAGCCAGTATGAGTTCAACCAGGAGCTTGAGAAGGCCCTCCGCCTCGAGGATTTCTTCGAGATCGGCACCCTCATGGCTTACGATGCCCTGAACCGTACCGAGTCCTGCGGAGGACATTTCCGCACCGAGAGCCAGACCGACGAAGGTGAAGCCAAGCGTGATGACGCCAACTTCATGTATGTAGCTGCATGGGAGTACAAGGGAGACGGTGTGGAGCCCGAACTCCACAAGGAACCTCTCGTTTACGAAAATATCAAGGTTGTTAC
>JAFYZE010000074.1 GCA_017548805.1 Bacteroidales bacterium | reverse complement strand
TCTCCCAGAGGTCACGCATGGATACGGAAACGTCGAAACGGTGACGCATCGGCTCCGGACCGCTGTGGACGGCATAGTGCTTGGCGCACGCATGGGTCTTGTAGTACTTCTTGTCGTTGCCCTGCATGCCCTTGACATTCTGGACGCCGAGGACAGCCATGAGATAAGGGTCCTCGCCGTAGGTCTCCTGTCCGCGGCCCCAGCGCGGGTCACGGACGATGTTGATATTGGGGCACCAGAAGGAGAGCTCGGGATTGCCGGGATAATAGCGGGCCCTGTATCCGACATCGAATATGTCGTGGTCCGAACGGTTCCAGTTGGCGCGGGCCTCGTCAGAGACGGTCGAGAAAATCTCGTAGATACGGTCGGGGTCAAAGGCGGCTGCCATGCCGATAGGCTGCGGATACACGGTGTAACCGTCCTGACGGACGCCGTGGCAAGCCTCGCTCCACCAGTTGTAGGACGGGATGCCGAGCCGGTCGACAGAAACGGACTTGTTCATCATCAGACCGACCTTCTCCTCGGGAGTGAGGAGGGAGATCAGGTTCTCGACTCTCTCCTCGTTGGAGAGCCGGGGATTCTGGAACGGGTATTCATACTCGTTCTTCCCGCCGCAGGACACAGCCATGAAGGCGGCGGCAGCCAGGATTGCTGATAATAAGAATCTTCTCATATTGGTTTGGATTTAGTGTTGTCTGTTATTTGAAATTGACCCAGTCGACTTCGATATGGTTTCCGTTGGTCATGAGCAGATAGAGGTTGTGGACACCCTTGACCGATTCGGTGACAGGGATAGAGCGCTCGGCCCAGACGGGACTGCCCGGGACGTTGATGGTGGCGATGACCGGTCCGTCAAGCGCATCGGCGCGAAGCTCGACGACACCGCCTGCGAGGGAATGTACCCTGATGGTGGCGGTAGTGAGGGGAGCCTGGCCGAAATCCACCCTGTCATAGCTGATCCAGCGCGGTTCACGCTCCTGGGTGGTGTTCCAGAGGATGGCCTTCCATCCGTCGAAAGTGAATTCGGAGTTCAGGAAGTCCACCGCGACATACTTGTCGGATTTGTCCGAATAGCGGTCGATCTGGATGAGGGAGTTGGCCTTGGTGACACCGACTCCGCGAAGGGTGGGAACCACCGGGACGATGGTGCCGTCGGGATTGAACTCCACGTAATCGACGCAAACCGAGCGGTTCTTGTCGAAGTAAGGGGAATAGTCGTTGTGGTGATAGAAGAGATACCACTGGCCGTCAAGCTCGATGAAGGAATGGTGGTTGGTCCAGCAGATGGTCTCGGACTGCTCCATGAACTTGCCCTTGAACTCATACGGGCCCATCGGGCTGTCGCTCATGCAGTATGCAAGGGTCTCGCGGGCGTCCTCAACCCAAGGGAAGGTATAATAATACTTGCCGTTGCGCTTGAAGAGGAAAGGTCCCTCGGTCTGTCCCCTCGGGATGCCGGTGATGGTGATGGGCTCGGAATCCAGTTCCAGCATGTTGTCCTTGAGCCTTGCGAGCTGCAGGCCGCGTCCGGACCATGCCAGGTAAGGCGTACCGTCATCGTCGATGAAGATGCACGGGTCGATACCTCCGATACCCTGGATGGGCTTCTCCTCCGGGATGAACGGGCCATAGGGAGTATCCGAAATAGCCACTCCGATGCCGTTGCCTGCGAAACGCTGTCCGGGCTGGGGCTTCTGCGGTGCAGGGAAATAGAAGTAGTACTTGCCGTTCTTGTAGTTGCAGTCGGGTGCCCACATGCTGTAGCCGGCGGCGTTGACCCACGGAACATTGTCCTGGTCCACGATCACTCCATGATCGACCCAGTCCACGAGGTTGTCGGAAGAATACACGTGATAGTCGGCCATGCAGAACCAGTCCTTGCGGGCATAGTCGGCGGGAGCGGGGATGTCGTGCGAAGGGTAGACATAGACGCGGCCCTCGAAAACATGGGCAGAAGGATCTGCCGAAAAAGCGTCCTTGATGATGGGATTCTGCGCGGAAAGCGCCGGAGCGAAGGCGGCCAGCGCCAGCGCGATCAGGGATAGTTTCTTGAATTGCATATTGGTTATTGATATTAGGATTTGCTTGTTCCGCAAGTTACGAATTTCCAACCTCAAATGCTATCCTTTTCCGTTCATTCGCTTTAATAATCGGTTCATGATACTGACGATTATGTACCATTTCATTCCATATACGGCAACAGGAGCCAAAAATGACAAGGTTTTTTGAAATAAAATCATTAGCTTTGTATAAGCTAATAACCAAACCCATTATACAACATTATGAAACGTATCCTGAACTTCCTGCTGATCTCAGCGGCAGTCCTGTCACTGGGTCTCATGATGGCTTCCAAGCCTTCGGCGGACCGCAAGACGGACACCAAGACACCGATCTATCTCAACACCAACTACTCCTTCGAGGAGCGCGCCGTGGACCTCGTGTCGCGTCTCACCCTCGAGGAGAAGCAGAGCCTGCTCGGCAACAGCATGGCCGCCATCCCGCGTCTCGGGGTCAAGGCCTACAATGTCTGGAGCGAGGCATTGCACGGAATCCTTTCCGGTGCCAACCCTTCCGTAGGCATCCAGGGACCGACTTCCTTCCCCAACAGCGTCGCCACCGGATCCTCCTGGGATCCCGACCTGCTTCAGCGTGAGGCGTCGATGATCGCAGACGAGGCGCGCGCCATCTTCCAGACCGGCACCAAGGGCCTCACTTTCTGGTCACCCGTCGTCGAGCCCGTCCGCGACCCCAGATGGGGCCGTACCGGCGAATCCTTCGGTGAGGATCCCTTCCTCGCAGCCGTCATGGCCGGCGGCTATGTCAGGGGCCTCATGGGACCTGACGCCAAGTACATGAAGGCCGTCCCTACCGCCAAGCACTACTTTGCCAACAACAGCGAGTTCAACCGCCATGTCGGAAGCGCCGATATCGACGAGCGCGACATGCGCGAGTTCTACCTCTATCCTTACAAGGAACTCATCGAGAACGACAACCTTCCTTCCATCATGACCGCTTACAGCGCAGTGAACCATGTCCCGGTATCCGCCAGCGTTTACCTCGTGGACAAGATCGCACGCAGGACCTACGGCATGAAGGGCTATGTCACCGGTGACTGCGCAGCCATCGAGGACATCTACACCGGACACTATTATGTGGACACCGGTGAGGAAGCCACCCGTGAAGGTCTCAGGGCCGGCGTCGACTCCGACTGCGGAAGCATCTACCAGCGTTTCGCCATCAGCGCGTACGAGCAGGGACTCATCAACATGTATGACATGGACAGGGCGCTCGTGAACATGTTCACCGTCCGCATGCGAACCGGTGAGTTCGATCCCGATCCGATGGTCCCCTACACCCTCATGCCGCCCAGCACGGTCAACTCCGAGCGCAGCCGCGCACTTGCCATGGAGGTCGCCACCAAGACCCCAGTCCTCCTGAAGAACGAGGTCGTTCCCGGCACTTCCGCCAAGGCCCTCCCTATCGACCTCTCCAAGGTCAAGTCCATCGCCCTGATCGGCCCTCAGGCCGACAAGGTTGAGCTCGGCCCTTACTCCGGCCGTCCCGAGGAGTCCAGCCGCATCACCCCTTACCAGGGCATCAAGCAGTACATTGCCGACAAGGGACTTGACGTCGACGTGACCGTAGCCTCCGGCGCCAGCACCAAGAGCAAGAGCAACCTCCTCTACATCGGCTATTTCGAGACCATCAAGGCTGACGGCACCGTCCGCAGGTATGACGCCACCCAGTACAGCGCTTCCTCCGACGGCATCACCGTCGGCTCAGGTATGGGTGACGAGGAGCAGGTACGTACCATCGACGACGGCTCCTGGACCGCTTATGAGAATGTCGACCTCGTCGATGTCGAACAGCTCACCGTAGGTGCCAACATCCCTACTGAGGGCGGTATCATCGAGGCCCACGTTGACGGACCCGACGGCAACCTCATCTGCACCATCGAGGCCACCAGGGCCTCCGGCAAGCGTGTCGGCGGCGTCTATGGCACCAGCACCCCGATGACCGAGAAGGTCCTCAAGCTCGGTATCAACGAGCTCAAGACCCTCTACCTTGTCTACAAGGCTCCCGAGGACGAGGAGATCGATCCCGCCATCGTCAAGAGCGCCGCTGACGCCGATGTGGCCGTCGTGTTCGTCGGAACCGACGAGAACACCGCCACAGAAGAGGCTGACCGCCTCACCCTCCTTCTCCCCGGCAACCAGGTGAAGCTCATCCAGGCCGTCGCTGCAGCCAACAAGAACACCATCGTGGTCATGCAGACCCTCGGCTGCGTCGAGGTCGAGAACTTCAAGGATATGATGCCCGGTATCCTCTGGACCGGATATAACGGCCAGGCCCAGGGTGCTGCCATCGCCAAGATCCTCTTCGGCGAGGCCAACCCCGGCGGCAAGCTCAACGCCACCTGGTTCAAGACCGTGAACGACCTGCCCGCCATCACCGATTACACCCTCCGCGGCGGAGCCGGCAAGAACGGCCGCACCCTCTGGTATTTCGACCAGCCCGTCTCCTACGAGTTCGGTTACGGTATCAGCTATACCACTTTCAAGTATTCCGACTTCAGCATCTCCAAGAGCGCCATCACCCCTGATGACAAGATCGTCATCTCCGTGAACGTCACCAACACCGGAGACTTCGACGGAGACGAGGTCGTCCAGGTCTACATGACCACTCCCGACGCCCCCGCTTCCCTTCAGCGTCCTATCAAGCGCCTCAAGGGCTTCCAGCGCGTGACCGTCCCCGTGGGCATGACCAAGACCGTCGAGATCCCGATCGACTGCTCCGACCTCTGGTTCTGGGACATTGATGGTGAAAAGATGACCTACGACCAGGGCCGCTACGTTTTCGAGATCGGCTCCTCCTCCAAGGATATCCGCGGCACCGTCAGCGCTACCATGAGCGGCCAGCTCACCCCCGCCCTCAAGACCGTCGTTGCTGACTGCGGACTCGCAGTCCTCCGTGGTGGCGAGACCGCCCAGACTGCCGTGACCGCCTGCCTCAACAACGATTCGTTCATCAACCTCGCCGATGCAAAGGTCGAGTATACCAGCAACAATCCTTCCGTCGTAGCAGTCGGCAAGGACGGCAAGCTCACCGCCGGCAGGATGGGTGTAGCCACCATCACCGCCAAGGTCACCTACAAGGGCACTGTAGCCAGCGGCTCCTTCGCCCTGAAGGTCATGCCGGAGCTCAGCCTCTCCAGCCTCAAGGTGGACGGCAAGTCCATCCTCAAGGCTGGTACCGACCAGTACAGCATCGTCGGCAAGGCCGGTAAGGCCCCCGTGGTCGCCGCCACCGCTGCCGATCCTTCCCTTGACATCGTCATCGATCAGGCCAAGGCCGTTCCCGGCACCGCCCTCGTCACCGTCCTTGACAACGTGACCGGCGACAAGGCCGAGTACGCCGTCAACTTCGGCACCAAGGCCGTCGCCGACGAGTTCAAGACCCTCGGCAAGCAGTGGAACATCGTCCGCGAGAACAAGTCCGCATGGACCGTCGCCGACGGAGCCCTCAAGATCACGACGGGCGCCGGTGACATCACCCTCGCGAACAACAACGCAGCCAACATCTTCGTCCAGAGCGCCAATACCGACTGGACCGCCGAGACGAAGCTCACCACTTCCGCAGTGCCTTCCAACCCGGCCCAGAACGCCGGTCTCGTTGCTTACGAGGATGATGACAACTTCGTCAAGCTGGTCTATGCCGCTCCCGTATTCGGCCGCGGCATGCCTCAGATGCAGCCCGGTGCCACCCCCGCAGGCAGCGTACAGCTCATCGCCGAGGACAACGGCAACAACAAGACCACGGTCAATGTCAGCCTTGCAGGTGTAGACCTCAAGGATGGCGCCGTTGTGCTCCGTCTCGTCAAGCAGGGCAGCAGGTATACCGCCTACTATTCCGCCGACGGCAAGAAGTTCACCAAGGTCGGCCAGGCCGATATCCTCCTCAAGGACGTCTACGCCGGTCTGACCGCCTGCGACGGCGTCCGTCCGGCCATGACCGGCCGCGGCGGCTTCGGCATGCAGCAGATGCAGCCTCAGGAGCCCGTCCCGATGACCGCCTGTTTCGACTGGTTCCACATCAAGTAATGTCCGGCAATCTTCTCTCCTTTTTCCTTACCCTGGTCCTTGCTTTCGGAGGGCCAGGTTTGGAAAGGAGTGCCCTTGAAAACTTCCGCTTCGCTCCATCCCTCCCAAGCGTTGTTTGGGCCCCTCCCGTTCACGAGGCCACGGGCGTCCACGGTTTTCC
>JAFYZE010000011.1 GCA_017548805.1 Bacteroidales bacterium | reverse complement strand
GTGCTATGAACAGCACCGCGAGCACCCACATCGTCGGGGTGATGTCCTTTGCCTTGCCGGTAAGGGCGTTGAGGACGACGTAGGTGATCATACCGATGAGGATACCGTCGGAGATGCTGTACGCGACAGGCATGAGGATGAGGGCCGGAGCGGTGGCTGCGCTGGGGATGCCGAGGAAGATCGGGGCGAAGAAGAGCGCGAGCACGAAGCACATGGCTGCGCTGAACGCAGTCAGGCCGGTACGGCCGCCCTCGCCGACGCCGGCGGAACTCTCGACGTAAGTAGTGGTGGTGGAAGTACCGAGGCAGGCGCCGCAGACGGTACCGATGGAGTCGGCCATGAAGACCTTGTCAATGTCCTGTACGTTGCCCTTCTCATCCACGAATCCGGCCTTCTGGGAAACGCCGATGACGGTGCCCATGGTGTCGAACATATCGATGAAGAGGAAGGTGAACACGACTGCGAGCATGTCCCATGACAGGATCTGGCCCCACTCGAACTTGGCGAAAATAGGAGCAACGGAAGGAGGAGTGTCAACGACTCCGCTGAAATGCGTGAGTGCCACGCCAGTAGCCGGATCCTTGATAATGAGGCCCAGGAGGGCGGTGATGAGGATGCCGAGCAGGATGCCGCCGCGGACCTTGAGGATCAGGAGCACGGCAGTGATGAAGATGCCGATGACGGCAAGCAGGCCGGAGCCGTGGCAGACGTCACCGAGGGTCACGAGGGTAGAGTCGGAGTTGACGATGAGGCCGGCATTCTGCATGCCGATGAACGCGATGAACAGTCCGATGCCGGCTCCGATGGCATTCTTCAGGCTCATGGGTATGGAGTTGAGTATCCACTGCCGTACCTTGGTGAGCGTGAGGATGATGAAGATGATACCCTCGATGAAGACGGCGGTCAGTGCGAACTGCCAGCTGTGCCCCATCGTGAGGCAGACAGTGTACACGAAGAAGGCGTTGAGGCCCATGCCGGGGGCCAACGCGAACGGTTTCTTGGCGTAGAATGCCATTACGAGGGTCGCGATGATGGCCGCAAGGCCGGTGGCCGTGAACACTGCGCCGTTGGGCATGCCGTCAAGGGCGCCGAAGATGGAAGGGTTGACGGCCAGGATATAGGCCATCGTGAGGAACGTCGTGATACCCGCTACAATCTCTGTACGGATATTGTGCTTCTCGGGATCGAGCCCGAAAGCTTTCCGGATAAGTGTCGACATGGGACGTATCAATTAACGAGTTGTTCTTTCAGCTGTCCGATCTTGGCGTCTGCATCGGCGCCCTTGGCACCGAAATAGAATTTGATCTTGGGCTCGGTGCCCGACGGGCGAACGGAAACGACGTCTCCCGCCTCGTCGAAGAACTGCAGGACGTTGGACTTGGGCTGTCCGGTCTTCTCCGGCTCGAGATAGTCGATGACCTTGACCACCGGCGAGCCGCAGAGCTCCTTGGGAGGGTTGGAGCGGAAGTCCGCCATGATGCGGGAGATCTCCTCCGCGCCTGTCTTGCCCTTGCGCACGAGCGAAACGAGGCCTTCCTTGCGGTAGCCGTACTCATCGTATATCTTCTGCATGAGCTGGTACAGGGTGAGGCCCTGGTCGGCCGCCCACGCGGCACACTCGGCGACCATCAGGC
Organism: Bacteroidales bacterium; assembly: GCA_017548805.1. The sequence continues at coordinate 1,995 of JAFYZE010000011.1, read as the reverse complement.
AGGACACCTGCGCGTCCTTGTCGCGGACGAACTCGCCGACGTTGAAGCCGTAGCTCTCCTCGCCGCCGCAGATGAACTCTCCGCCCTTGGCCTCCTCGCGCTTGACGATCTCGGCGATGTACTTGAAGCCCGTGAGGACATTGTACACCGGAACACCGAAGCTCTTGCAGATGTCGGTGATGAGCTCGGTGGTGACGATGGTCTTGACCACGTACTTGCCCTCGCCGAGCTTGCCGAGGTCCTTCCAGCGGTTGAGGATATAATAAGTGAGCATGGAAGCGGTCTGGTTGCCATTGAAGAGCACGATCTTGCCGTCATTGTCACGTACGGCGATGCCCATGCGGTCGGCGTCCGGGTCGGTGCCGATCACGATGTCGGCGCCGGTCTCCTCGGCCTTGTCGACGGCCATCTTGAGCGCCGCGGGCTCCTCGGGATTGGGCGACACGACAGTCGGGAAATCGCCGTCGGAGACATCCTGGTCAGGGACGTGGATGACATTCTTGAAGCCGGCGCGGGAGAGGATCTCCGGCACGAGGCGGACGCCGCAGCCGTGCAGCGGCGTATAGACTATCTTGATGTCGGAATGACGCGCCGCGGCCTCGGGGCTGAGCGACAGCGACAGCAGGTCGGAGAGGTACGCCTCGTCCATCTCCTTGCCCATGGCGTCGATGGCGCCGCAGCGCAGGTCGGACTTGAACTTGACCTGCGACGGGTCGGTGATCTTCGCCACCTCGTCAACGATCTCCTTGTCCACAGGCGAAGTCACCTGTCCGCCGTCGGACCAGGAGACCTTGTAGCCGTTGTACTCCTTGGGATTGTGCGAAGCGGTGATCATGATGCCGGCGACTGCGCCTTTCTTGCGCACGGCATAGCTCATCTCGGGAGTCGGGCGGATGTTGTCGAAGATATAGACATGGATGCCGTTGGCGGAAAGGACGTCGGCCGCGATGCGGGCGAACTCCCGGCTGTTGTTGCGGCTGTCGTACGAGATGCAGACCTTGATGTCGTCGCCCTCAGTGTGCTTGAGGATGTAGTTGGCGAGTCCCTGGGTGGCCATGCCGACCGTGTATTTGTTCATGCGGTTGGTGCCTACGCCCATGATGCCTCGGAGGCCTCCGGTGCCGAACTCGAGATTCTTGTAGAAGGCGTCCTCGAAACCTGCGGGGTCATTGTTGCGCAACTCTATGATCTTGCATTTGGTCTCGGGATCGAAATCTCCGTTCAGCCAACTCTGGGCCACTTCGTTAAAATCTTTCATCGGGTATGTGGTTTTAATGTTCGTCGTGGATACAGACACAAATTTACAAATTATCTGCAAGAATACCTATCTTTGCAAGCATGAAAAAGAAGACTTTTTCGGACATACTCGGGGACATTTCCGAGGCCGGTCTGGCGCGTATGCGCAAGAAGGCTCCGGAGTGGGCCGAGACGCCCGGAATCGAGTTCCCGACGAGGCTCGCGACGGAGCAGTGCAGCTCATCGGAGACGGCCGGGTACAAGGCCGCGCTCGTGCGCGGGATCAGTCCCGGCTGCCGCCTGCTGGCCGACCTGACGGGCGGCCTGGGCGTGGACTGCGCGGCCTTCAGCCGCGTTTCCGAAAGGGTTCTCTACAACGAAATGGATCCTGTCCTGGCCGCTGCCGCGGAAAGGAATTTCGCCAGGCTCGGGATAGACAACGTCTCATTCTCAAGCGTCGAAGTGACGGAGGAGACGCTGCCCGGCCTCGTCTCCGACGGGCCGGACGTGGTCTACCTCGACCCGGCGCGGCGGAGCGGCACCGGCCGCAAGGTCTTCCTACTGGAAGACTGCAGCCCGGACGTGCTCCGGCTGAAAGCCGGCCTCCTCGCAGCCGCGCCCGACGTCCTCGTCAAGCTCTCCCCTATGGCCGATATCTTCATGATTTGCGAAAGGCTCGGTCCCGAGGTCCGCGAACTGCACGTCGTCGGAGCCGACGGCGAATGCAAGGAGCTGCTCGCCTGGCTGCAGCGCGGCTGG
>JAFYZE010000073.1 GCA_017548805.1 Bacteroidales bacterium | reverse complement strand
GGTCCGCGAAGCGCTCCATGACCGCAAGGGCATGGGCTTCGCAGCCCTGACCACCTTCTTCGGTCCTTTCCTCGGAGTATCCCTTTCATTGATGGCGGTCCAGTACGCCAAGGCCGGAATAGCATCCACCCTGATGGCCCTTACGCCCGTGTTGATCATTGTCCCTTATGCCATGATCAACAAGCAGCGCATCACCGCCAAGGAAGTCATAGGCACGCTCATCACCATCACCGGTGTGGCACTTTTCTTCCTCCTGTAAACGGCTGATCCTTGGAAAAAAGGATAATTGTCCTTATATTTATCAAAATGCACTTTCACAAACTTAATAACCAGCTTATAAACTTCAGTATCTTATGAAAAAAACTGCACTATGGATGCTGTCCGCATGTGCCCTCCTGGCAACGGGATGCAAGACCGGGTCATCATCTTCTGACCTGAAGATCAATGACTTGGAGTATTTCGAAAGGCAGGGAGTAAATGTCCTCGTTTACAGCAACACTTTCTCGGGAGGCTTCAATGACGAGAAGAATTCCGGCATCGAGGTCATCCACCACGGAGTACGTACCGTACAGGGCGGCGCTGTCCGCCTGAGCAACACCCCCGAACAGTGGGACCTCGTCCCCAACACGCTCGAGCGCAATGTCAAGGCCGACGAGAACGCCATCGAGGTCGCCCTGCGTTATGACGACTACGACTTCGACTCCAGGATAGTGGTCACCGGAAAGGGACCCGCCGTGGAGATTGCCGTTTATCTGGACAAGCCCGTCCCCAAGGAGCTCGAGGGCGACGCCGGATTCAACCTCGAATTCCTCCCCTCGCAGTACTGGGGCAAGACCTTCCTCGTCGACGGCCGCCTGAACCGCTTCCCGCGTTATACCGCAAGCGAGACCACTGCAAGGCCGAACAGCGAGAAAGTCAAGCAGTACAAGGGATACAAGACCTACGACGACCGCGGCACCGGCGAATTCGTAGATCCGCTTCCGCTTGAGACCGGCCATTTGTTCACCCTGGCTCCGGACGAGCCTGAGCGTATGATCAAGGTCTCCAGCGACTCCGACATCAACCTCTATGACGGCCGTGTCCTGGCGCAGAATGGATGGTTCGTTCTCCGCAGCATACTTCCCGCCGGCCAGACCGGAAAGGTCCTTTCATGGACGGTGGAGCCCAATGCCATCGACGGTTGGATCCGCGAACCCAATATCGGTTTCTCGCAGGTCGGCTACCAGCCGGACCAGCCCAAGGTGGCGGTCATCGAGCTTGACAAGCGAGACAAGCCACAGGCGACCGCTTCGCTCTACAGGATTGCCGACGACGGCACTGAGAAGTCCGTCTTCACCGGCAAGATAAAGGAGTGGGGACCGTATTACAAGTACAACTACGTCAAGTTCGACTTCAGCGAAGTCAAGGATCCCGGTATCTACTACATCAAGTACGGCGACTTCAAGACCGGCAACTTCATCATCGACGACAGTGTCTACGACAAGATTACCGATGCTACCAGTGATGTCTGGATCCCGGTCCACATGAACCACATGACGGTCAACGAGGGGTACAGGATCTGGCACGGAGAGCCTTTCAAGGAGGGTTATCTCCAGGCTCCCGCCAATACCAACCACTTCGACCTCCACAGCCAGGGCGCCATCGATACCAAGTACAAGGGGCTCCAGCTGATCCCAGGCCTGAATGTCGGCGGCTATTTCGATGCCGGTGACTTCGACATCGAGACCGGTTCCAACATCGGCGTGGTCCAGAACCTCGTCACCCTCTGGGAGGTCTTCAAGCCCCAGCGCGACGAGACTTTCGTGGACGAGGACCAGCGCTATGTCGACATCCATCGTCCGGACGGCATTCCCGATGTCCTCCAGTTCATCGAGCATGGTACGCTCAACCTCGTAGCCCAGGCCGAGAACATCGGCCACATGGCCCAGACCCTTTCGAACTCCGTGCTTGACAACTATCATCACCTCGGCGACGCCGCCGCCATCACCGACGGCCTCCATTATGATCCGAGGCTCAAGCCTTACACCAAGTCCGCCGACGGCAAGTCCAGCGGTACCCCCGATGACATGTGGGCCTTCACGACCCGCAATCCCGGCCTCGACATGCGCGCCGCGACCATGTTCGCAGCTGCCAGCCATGCCTTGAGGGGATATAACGACGCTCTCGCGGACCGTGCCCTCAAGCAGTCCGTGCGTCTGCAGAAAGAGGCAGAGGAACTTATGGCCAGGATGGCCCAGCAGCCCGGCAGGCAGGGGGGCGGCGGCAACAGGATGATGGGCAACAACGCTGCCACCAACCTCCAGCTCTATGTGGCCACCGGCGAGAAGCACTATCTCGACAGCTTCGAGTCCCAGATCTGGGAAGGTCTTGAGCGCAATGCCACCAGCACCATCAGCACCGCCATGGACGCCATCCCGTACATGGACCAGGCTTACAGGGACAAGCTCGTACCTTATGTGGAGAAGTACAAGGAGTATCTCGACAGCTTCGAGGAGGACAACCCCTACGGAGTTCCTATCGGCCTCGGCAACTGGGCCGGAGGCGGTTCTGTGGTCAGTTTCGGTACCACCGCCAGCTTTGCTGCCAAGTATTTCCCCGAGATTATCGACAAGAGCTACGCCTACAAGGCCACCAACTACCTGTTCGGATGCCACCCGTACCACAACTACTCGTTTGTGGCGGCCGTCGGCGCTGCCCGTCCGAAGGCGGTCTTCTACGGAAACAACCGCGCAGACTTCTCCTTCATCCCCGGCAACGTCGCTCCCGGCGTCCTCTTCCGTCATCCCGACCACTTCGAGAACTACGACGACTGGCCGTTCCTCTGGGGACAGAATGAAGGAACCATCGGCGGCAACACCAGCTACCTGATCTTCGGCTCGGCCTTCAAGGACATTGTCCGGAATTAGGGTTGGATTTCGGCATGGTTTTCGTATCTTTGTCGTCAACCAATAGAATAAACGAAATGAAAAGATTGTTCAAATCCCTGATAATCGCGGCGGTGGTTTTCCTCGCCGGTTCAGTTTGTGCTTCTGCACAGCAACAATATTCGGACATCTTCGAATACATCCGTGGAAAGGTCCCCGGAGTGCAGGTAGGGCAGGCCGGCCCCGGCCAGACGCCAAGCATCGTCATCCGTGGAGTTGGCACCAACAGCGAACATACGCAGCCGCTTTTTATAGTTGACGGACTTCAGGTGGACAACATCGCGTCCATCGACCCCAACAATGTCTACCAGATTGACATCATCAAGGATGGCACTTCTTCCATCTACGGCATGCAGGGCGCCAACGGCGTGATCATGGTCACGACCAAGTCCGCCATTCATGCCCAGGAAGCCGAAGCTGCCGCCAAAAAGGCAGCCAAGCAGGCCAAGAAAGAGGCCAAGAAGAAGAAAAACGCCGAATAGAACAGCTTTTCTTTCTAATAATAATGCTCCGCATCGGTCCGATGCGGAGCATGTTTTTTATATCACGACTTCTATTTCGTGAGTGCCCGGGGAATAAGGGACGAATACCGGGCTCCCCTTGCAGCGCCCTTCGGGGTTGGATACCCGGATGATATACTCCGCATCGCGGAACTTCCTCCGCACCGTATAACCCTTCCAATGCGACGGGATGCACGGTTCTATGACCAGTCCGTCGTAGTCGGGCTTTATTCCGAGTATAAACTGCGTGACGGCGTACCAGTTCCAGGCTGCCGTACCCGTCAGCCAGCTGTTCTTGCCCTCTCCGGGCTTGACCGCGTCCTTTCCCGCCACCATCTGGCAATACACATAGGGCTCAACTTTACGCCGTGTCTGGTCCTTGACATAAGAAGGACATATCTTGCGGTAGTGCTCCCAGGCATCGTCTCCCCTGCCGGCCAGGGTCTCACCTATGATAACCCAGGGATTGTTGTGGCAGAAAACGCCGGCATTCTCCTTGTAACCGGCAGGGTATGAGGAGATTTCGCCGTATTCAACCCTGTAACGCGTGAAAGGAGGATTGTTGAGCACGATGCCGTGCTCGCAGTCAAGATACTTCTTGACGGAATCGAGGGCCTTGTCCACCATCCCCTCTTCGGCGCCGATGCCCGCCATGGTGCACCAGCCCTGGGACTCGATGAAAATCTTTCCCTCGTCGTTGACATGGGACCCTACGGGCCTACCGTAATAGTCGTAGGCCCTCAGGAACCATTCCCCGTCCCAACCGTGTTTCTTGATCGCTTCGCACATCGCATCAATGTACCTCTGGGCCCGCTCCGCCTCGGCGGCTCTGCCCAGGCGCCGGCAGAGGGCCGCATAGTCACAGCCGCAGACTACGAACAGGCCGGCGATCATCAGGGACTCTGCCTTCGAGCCTTCGGTCTTGTTCTCCGTGGTCTGGAAGGATTCGTTGGGATCAAGGCTGAAGCAGTTGAGGTTCAGGCAGTCGTTCCAGTCTGCGCGGCCGATGAGCGGCAGGCCGTGCGGCCCGAGATTGTTCACCACATGGTCGAACGATATCCTCAGATGCTCGAAAAGGCTCACCTCCGAACCGGGTTCATTGTCGAACGGGACCATCTCATCGAGTATGGAGAAGTCCCCTGTCTCTTTCAGGTAAGCCACCGTACCGAAGATCAGCCACATCGGATCATCGTTGAAGCCGCCTCCGATATCATTGTTCCCACGCTTGCTAAGTGGTTGATACTGATGGTAGCAGCCACCGTCAGCGAACTGCGTCGAAGCGATGTCGATGATGCGCTCCCGGGCACGGCCCGGGATCTGGTGCACGAAGCCCACCAGGTCCTGGTTGGAGTCACGGAAGCCCATTCCGCGTCCTATGCCGCTCTCGAAGAACGATGCGCTGCGCGACATGTTGAAAGTCACCATGCACTGGTACTGGTTCCAGACATTCACCATCCTGTCCAGGCCCGGCTCCTCCGAGTTGAGGTTGAATATGGAAAGAAGGTCATCCCAGTAGCGGCGGAGCTCCGCGAAAGCCGCGTCGACCTTCTCCGAAGTGTCGAAGCGGGCCATGAGCTCATGCGCCGGACGCTTGTTGATAAACGGACTCACCGGCTTGTTGCCGGCCGCGACGGCCGCAGCTGTCGCCTCCTCGTCGAATTTCTCCCCGTCCGGAAGCTCAATATAGCCAAGCTGGAAAATGTAATCGCTGCTCTCGCCCGGAGCGAGCGTCAGCTCAATGAAATGCGAAGCGACGGGGCTCCAGCCGAGCGCGACGCTGTTCGAGGCCTGGCCCGCAGTCACGCACTGCGGCGCCTCGAAACCGTTGTAGAGGCCGATGAAACTCTCCCTGTCCGTGTCAAAGCCCGAAACTGGAGCGTTGACGGTATAGAAAGCATAATGGTTGCGCCGCTCCTTGTACTCGGTCTTGTGGTAAATGGTTGACCCTTCGACCTCGACCTCTCCGGTCGAGAAATTGCGCTGGAAATTCTCCATGTCCGTGGCGGCATTCCACAGGCACCATTCCACGAAAGAGAAGAGTTTCAACGACTTGGGAGCGTTTGTAGTATTCCTTAGCGTGAGCTTCTGAACCTCGCAGTGGGCGCCGAGCGGAACGAAGAACAACACGGAAGCCTCCACTCCATCCTTAGCCCCCGTTATGCGCGTATAGTTCATGCCGTGACGGCACTCATACGCATCAAGCGGGGTCTTGCACGGCTTCCAGCCGGGCGACCAGACGGTGTCCCCGTCCTTAATATAAAAGTACCGCCCGCCCGCATCCATGGGCACTCCGTTGTAGCGGTAGCGTGTAATGCGGCGGAACTTGGCATCGCGATAGAACGAATAGCCTCCGGCCGTCTGGGAAATCAGGGAAAAGAAGTCTTCATTGCCGAGATAGTTGATCCATGGCCATGGGGTGGCGGGATCGGTAATTACATACTCGCGCGAAGCGTCATCATAGTGTCCGTATCGTTTCATTTCCATAGGAATAGGTTTATAGCAAGGTTGAGAGATCGTCGTACATGCGCTTGGAGACGGGGATGGGCGGACAATCGATGTCCATCTCGGCCTCGATCAGGCCTTCCTTGCCCTTGCTGAGGGCCTTGACATGTGACGGATTGATGATATATGAACGGTGGCACCGCACAAGTCCCTTGCCTTCGCACAGGGACTCGAGCGCCTTCATGGAGTTGCGCAGGGCATAATCCTTCAGCTTCAAGCCCTCCAGATAATGGATACGGACATAGTTCTCTTCGGCTGCCAGATAAACGACGGAAGATGATGCCACGACAATCTTGAGCTTCATGTTCTCGTCCGTGAAGCGCAGCATCTTGTCCTGCTTCATCTCGGCATCCTCGGTCCTGGAAGATAAGAAGAGGGAAAGGGTGATGATGGCATAAGGAAAAGACAGGATCAGGAAAGACAGCCTGGAGCAACGTCCAAGGGTCCAGAAATACGGAGTGTGCGGCTTGGCTATAAGTGACATGAAAATGGCCATGAAGGCCGCAGCCAGGAGCATCTCGGCAAGGCACCATCCGATATATCCGAACAGCGACAGCAGCCTGCCTCGGAAAATGAAATGGAAGGCGAGCCTTGTAGCCACAAGGGTGACGAAGAGAATGCTGAAAAGGATGGAGACGTTGAAATAAAACAGGCCGCGTCCGGCATCCAGGAACGTCCTGGAGTCAAATGGACAATAGACCAGCAGGAAGGCCATGAAAAAGAGCGGTGCGGCAAGGAAATACCAGACCTGCACAGGTAGCCTCCTGAATATGTTCGGAATCTTTTCCATATAGGGATAAAAAGACGTTTAGTCGTTTTTCATCCCAAATATAGCATTTTTATCCCAAAAATCAATAATTCGTCACATTTTTTAATCCCACATACCACTTGTTTCCATAGCTGGAAAGCGGACGCTACCTTTGCTTCCGAAAAACTGATGGAAACATGAAGAAAGGCATCGCATTCGGAGACTCCATCATAAAGGGAGTCGTATTGGACAGGAGCGGGAGCGAAGGCATCCACTACTCCGCCCTCGAGGACAACTTCGCCGAGCAGTGCGGAAGGCGGCTCGGGCTGACTATCGACAACTACGGAAGGTTCGGCTGTACCGTCACGGTCGGTGAAAAGATACTGAACAGGCATCTGGACCAGATAGTGCACTCCGACTACACTTTCCTGGAGTACGGTGGCAACGACTGCGACTTCAAGTGGGCGGACATCGGCTGCAACCCGGATGCGAGGCATGAGCCGAACACCGACCTTAGGACCTTCTCGCTTACCTACAAATCTCTGGTCGACAAGGTACGCAACCTCGGTTCCAGACCGGTCCTGTTCTCCCTCATCCCCCTGGTTTCCGACAGGTATTTCGCGCATGTGACGCGTGACATGGACAGGTCCGGACGCGACAATGTCCTCAAATGGCTTGGAGGAGACACCGAAGGGATCAACAACTGGCACGAGATATACAATCTCCAGATCTTCAAGCTGGGACTTGCCCTGAACGTTCCTGTCATCGACGTCACGACAGCCTTCCTCTCCAAGAAATGCTTCCAGGACTACATGTGCGCGGACGGCATCCATCCCAACGAAAAAGGCCACGGACTGATAGCGGATACAGTCTGTGACCTGTTCAAAGGAAGACGGATAAAATAAAGGTCAACCGTTGTTGATACTCATCTTCACCATCATCATCAGCCGTTTCGGGTCGGCCTTGAGTTCTTCGCGGAGATTCCCGTCATGGAATTCCCTGAGGAAGCGGGCCATATAATCCACAATCGCATCGGAGAACACTCCCCTTGAGGTATAGATCTCACGGTCCTTTTCCAATTCGGCTGCAGCCTCGACGCAGCTGGATGGAAGTTGTTCAAAAGACTCCTCCAGAGCACGGTTGCCGGCGTCATGTATGTTAATGCCAAGCCCGACGTATGTACGATCGGCAATCTCCAGGGCATCCGGCATCTCGAAACCGTGCCTGGCAGCCGCACATAAAGCGGCCATCAGCAGATAAGCGTCTGCGAAACCGTCCGATGCCCGCCACTCGAAAGTCTGCTTGACGCTGAAATCCTTGTCCATAGCCTCTTCGAGAGGATTGCATTTGGCTGCCATGTCGACCGGTTTCAGCCAGCCGAGGGGGACACGTACAAGCGCGCTGCGGTTCGAGAATGACCAGCAAAGCGAGGTAGGAGCCTCCTGCTTCGGCACCAACCGCATGAACGACAGTGGATGCGGGTTGCCGAAGGCCGGAAGCGACGTGCCGGCATCCATGTAGCCGGCTATCGCTTTCCGGCACTCGTCCGTCAACTGTCCTCCGCGCGTCATCATTGAACGGCCGTCGCGGGTGAAACGGCAGTGCACATGCATGCCGGACCCGGCCTTTCCAGCCGTAATCTTCGGCGCGAAGGTCAGGACAACCTTATACTTGTACGCCAACTGGCGCATTATCCATTTGGCCACGACCAACTGGTCGGCAGCTTCCTCGATGTCCACAGGAAGGAACTCGATCTCGTTCTGCTCATATATGCGGCCGCCTTGCGTGAAATTGCCCACTTCAGAATGGCCATACTTGATCTTTCCCCCTGCCTTGGCTATGAGCTGCATGGCCTCGGTCCTGAGGGCCGTGAACTTGTTGAACGGAGCGCTCTCATGGTACCCCTTCTGGTCCGCCACCTGGTACAGGCCCTCGGCATCGGCGATAACGTAGTACTCCAATTCGCCCATCGTCTCCATCTTCATGCCCGTGACCTCCTTGAAGGCCTTGTGCGCTTTCTGCAGTATGAACTCCGGCGAGCTCTCAAAAGGCTCGCCCTCACGGTTGAAATACGAGCAAAGCAGGTCGACCGTCAACGCCTCCGAGAAAGGGTTGACAAAGGCGGTACGGTACTTGGGGAGTACATACAGGTCGCTCTCCCCTGCTTCGATAAAGGGGAAAAGACTCGAACCGTCGACACGCTCCCCCGCCTCCAGGATGTTCTCAAGATGCTCCTGGCTATGTATTACGAAATTCAAGGTCTTCAACCTGCCGTCCCAGCCGCAATAATGGAAGTTGATCCCTTCCACTTCGTTCTCCACACAGAATCTGACGATGTCGGCACGGGTGAACTCGGATGCCGGCTTTTTGAGATAGCGAACCAAAAGGTTCGGGCTCATCGCTACGGTTTTGTCCATTATTCCATCAATTTACGGTATTTGAAGCGCTTGGGTTCTTCGTTGCCGAGACGGCGCTTGCGGTTCTCCTCGTACTCAGAATAGGATCCCTCGAAGAAATACACCTGCGAGTCGCCTTCGAAGGCGAGGATGTGGGTGGCGATACGGTCGAGGAACCAGCGGTCATGAGAGACGACCACTGCACAGCCCGCAAAGTTCTCAAGACCCTCCTCTAGTGCACGTATAGTGTTGACATCCACGTCGTTGGTAGGTTCGTCGAGCAGAATGACATTGCCTTCGTCCTTGAGCGTGAGCGCCAGATGCAGTCGGTTGCGCTCACCGCCGGACAGTATGCCGCATTTCTTTTCCTGGTCCGCTCCGCTGAAATTGAAACGGGACACATAAGTGCGCGCCGGCACCTCGCGGTTGCCAAGCCGCACAAAGTCGGAATTCTGCGCAATCGTCTGGTACACTGTCTTCTCCGGATCGATGCTCTTATGCTGCTGATCGACGTATGAAAGCTTGACGGTTTCACCAATGACTATCTCGCCATGGAGCGGCTTTTCCAGGCCCATGATAAGGCGGAAGAGTGTGGTTTTGCCAGCTCCGTTGGGACCGATGACGCCGACGATGCCCGCCGGGGGCAAAACGAAGTCTAGATGCTCGAATAGGAGACGGTCGCCATAACCCATCGAAACATCATGGAACTCAATGACTTGGTTGCCGAGACGGGGGCCATTAGGGATGTATATCTCGAGGTTGGCCTCTTTTTCCTTGGTATCGGCCGAGGCCATTTTCTCATAAGCGCCGATACGGGCCTTCTGCTTGGCCTGGCGGGCCTTGGGCGCCATCCTGACCCACTCGAGCTCGCGCTCGAGGGTCTTGCGGCGCTTACTCTCCTGCTTTTCCTCCTGGGCAAGGCGGATACTCTTCTGCTCGAGCCACGAGGAATAATTGCCCTTCCAAGGTATGCCCTCGCCACGGTCGAGCTCCAGGATCCAGCCGGCAACATTGTCGAGGAAATAACGGTCATGGGTGACCGCAATGACCGTGCCCTTGTACTGCTGCAGATGAGCCTCGAGCCACTGGATACTCTCGGTATCGAGGTGGTTGGTGGGCTCGTCGAGCAGCAGGACGTCCGGCTCACGGAGCAGGAGGCGACAGAGCGCGACGCGGCGGCGCTCGCCCCCGCTGAGGGTCGCGATTTTCGCGTCCTCAGGCGGGCACTGGAGCGCATCCATGGCGCGCTCCAGCTTGGCGTCGATATCCCAGCCGCCTTGATGCTCGATCATTTCTGTCAGTTCCCCCTGGCGCTCTATCAGGGCGGCCATCTCGTCGTCCGACATCGGTTCCATGAACTTCATGTTCACCTCCTCGTACTCCTTGAGTAGGTCCATCACCTCCTGGACACCCTCCTGGACCACTTCCAGGACGGTTTTGTCCGGATCCATCTGCGGCTCCTGCTCAAGATAGCCCACGGTATAGCCGGGAGCCCAGACCACCTCGCCGCGGTAGGATTTCTCCACCCCGGCGATAATCTTCAAGAGTGTCGACTTTCCGGAACCGTTCAGACCGATGATGCCGATCTTGGCCCCATAGAAGAAAGAAAGGTAAATGTCCTTGAGGATAACCTTGTTGTTGTGCGGTAGGACCTTGCCCACACCCGCCATCGAGAATATTATCTTTTCGTCTGCCATAGTGCGCAAATGTAAAACATTTTAACGACTCTTGAAAGCCCTCCCCTCCTTATCCCTCACCTAAATGCCGAGGGATACGGCATTTCTCCTCACATCCCTCACCCAAATGCTGAGGGATAAGGCATTCCACCCAATATCCCTCGGCGAAAAGGTGAGGGATAATTACCGTCTGAACAAATCCGCCCTTTTTGTTCAAATAACAGCAAAAAGGGGGCAGAATTGAACAAACAGGGGTGTTTTTGTTCAGAAATCGGGAAAAACAAGACAGTGGTGAACAAATACTACTTGTTTTGTTCACAGAATGGCAGAAAAAGTGTTCGCTGTGAACAAAAAAGGATGTTTTTGTTTACGAGAACAAAAACAGCGTCACCAGCCGGTGAGGGTGGAGGCATGGAATTCAAGGGGCGAGAAACTGGAACCGGTGGAAGAAGAGCGATCGGATGGGGAGGAAAAAGATGGTGAAGAAAGGGAGAGTGAGGAAAGGGAGGGTGAGGAAATAGAGCCTGATAGGACGGCGGAGGCGATGGCGTCGATGTTGTGGGGACGGACGCCACAGCCGGCGAGGATGATGATGCGGCCGGCGGCCTGGCGGACGAGCCGGGCCAGGGCGAAGCGCCCGGCGTAGGCGTCCGCCGCATGGCCGGACGTCAGGAGGCGCTCGCAACCGAGCGCTATGACGTCCTCCAAGCAGCGCTCCACATCGGCGCATTCGTCAAAGGCCCGGTGGAAGGTGACTTCCAGCGGGCGCGCTGCGGCGATGAGCCTGCGCATCGTCGCCATATCGATGCTGCCATCCGGCAGCAGGGCGCCGATAACGACACCATTTACTCGATGCTCCCTCCCGGCAGAATCTCTCACTGCCAGGCGCTTACACATCTCAATGCCTTCCAGCATCTTTTGGATCTCTTCCTCTGAATACACGAAATCTCCTCCCCTGGGACGGACTAGAACATTCACTTTGACACAGTCTCCAGAACCTCCTGTGGGGAGAGCGTCAGGGACGGCATCAGATAGGATGGGAGAAGAGGAAACAATATCTGCGCATACTGAATCAGAAGCAGGAGTTGTGGATGTAAACTGAGAGGAAATCAGGAAGTCCTCGGCGAGGGCGAGGAGAGTGTCGCGGAGGAGGGATTCGGAGGGGGTGACGCCGCCGATGTCGAGGCGGCTGCAAAGTTCGATGCGGACGGCCCCGCTGTGCTGGGCCGTCACCGCATCAGCCGCACTTGTGCAGCAGCCTTCGAACACATATCTCATTGAGCGTCAGAAATTAAAAGTAGTGAGGACGAGAATAAAAAGGCGCAATGGCTTCGAGGCACGATGGGATTGAAAACGCCGCTACAAGAGACCATGACGAAAGAGCGTTATTGTTGACGCATATAAGGGGCGAGAGCATCGATGAAGCCGGGGAAGCGGTTGCCGAAAGCGATCGGCCTGCCGTTTTCGATGAAGCAATGGACGCTGGAGCCGGTAAACACTACCTCGCCGCGGCATGTCATCACATAGCCGATGCGTAGTTTCAATGCCGAGATATCCTCCACGAACACATCAACGGCGATTTCGTCCTGGAAAGTCGTGGTCTTCTTATAAGAGCAGTGAACTTCGGTGACAGGAGAGACGACTCCCTCGGCTTCCATTTTCTCGAAGCCGTAGCCTATGCGGTCGAGCATGTCGATGCGCGACTCCTCCATGAAACGGATATAATTGGAGTGATGGGTGACGCCCATACGGTCACACTCATAATACTTTACCTTGTGGATATAAGGTTCTATCATAGTGATTTACAGTTTATTCAATACATTTCGAAGGTCCTCCGCCAAGGAGGTGTTGTAACCTTGCGAGAAATAGACGATGCGGCCGAAACTGTCGCCGACGGCGACGACCGGCAGGCGGAAGGATTCCGCCCCGGCGCCGGTCGCAAGCATGGCGGCGACCTTGCCGCCCGTGTCGGTGCCATACACGACATTCTCAAGGCCGACATCGAAAGCAGGCACTGACGGCACGGCTGAAGATGCAGTCAGGCCGCCGAGCACAACGAGCGGACGCCCCCAGGCGTTCAGCTCGGCGGACACGGCTCCGAGCTGCCGGATGGCATGGACGGAAGGCTCGTCGCCCCGCCCCAGCACGGCGACCAGGAAATACCCGCGGCCCGTAGCCGACAAGATGGAGGTCTCAGTCGCGGGGCTTCCGGCCGCAGACGCCGAAGCGTCAGCCGAAGCAGCTGCGGCCGATGCAGGCAGGAAAGTCTGCTCGGCATCGAAGGATCCGAGGACAGGAAGCCCCGACGATGATGAACGGATTTCGAGCGGGACTACAATGCGCTCCCCTTCCCTGACATTAAAGAATGACACCCGGGAGAGCACGCTGCCGTCAGCCAGGCGACGGCCGGTAGTCAGCATATAATACCCTTCGTCCAGGCCATAAGGATCAGCGAAAAGTGAACAGTAATCCAAAGGCCCGTCCTCATTGAAAGTCAGAAGTTTACAAGTCATCAGGCCATCTTCGTAGACGACCTTGGACAATGTAAAATGGGTATAGTACAGGGGATTGTCGGAATATGCCGGAGCGGTCCTCTCGAAAGCGTCTTCGGGAATGCCCAGACACAGACGGCCCTGCGGGGCTTCAGCATCCAGGACTATGTCAATCCAGCGGCCGTCCTCCAGATACTGGGCCTTGCCCGTTACCTCATCGAGCCGTGCCGGAAATCCGAACTTGCGGCACATAGCGACAAAGAAGATGTCGCGTGAACGCGAATCGGCCGTACGGCTGCGCCAGACGAAGACGGGCGGAATCCGCAGCCCCTGCGGGTTGGCGGCATCGTCAAGGGAGACATTCTCGCACACCCATTCATAAATATCTACCGGAGATGAAAATGCCAGTCCCTCCCCTATCTCATCGAAAAACGGGAACAAGGCTTCAAGCTCGATGCGCGGACTATCCTTCCATCTTCTGAATCCGCCCTGGTCCACATGCATCAGAGCATCCTCAAGTACGTCCAAAGTGACATCATTCAAATCCTTGGATGACAAGGAATTCAGGATGTCCTGAGCGACGGGGCCATGTCCGCTTAAGAACGCTGTAGTAACAGAGGAATTGCCGTGCGGCCGGGCAGCCCGGAGGGCGTCCTCGGCCGCCAGGCGCCGCGCATTGTCCGCCACTTGCTCCGCGGTGGCGGCGGACGGTAGCGGCCGCTCGACCGGCGGCACGATATCGAAATCCAAGGAGAATTCCTCACCGGACCTATGGTCAAGTACGACTGTCACGCTGTCTGAAGAAGCCTTGGCCAGCCCGAAGCGTTCACCGGCCGAAGCCCATACCATGATGTCTCCTAATCCGGTGTCCAAAGCGGCCTGCCCAGAAGCATCGGCCTTGTAGGAGGCGACGGTATAGTACTCTGCGTAATTGTAGATCTTGAATTCAACCGAAGCGTCCTGGACCGGACTCCCCTGCGCATCGACGACCGTTACGGTCGTCCTGCGCGCAGGGACATACCCCCGGATCACATTAATCTCAGTATATGCAGCGGTCCTGGAGATGACATCTTCCGGGCCGTCATAGTCCCCGAATACCTTGGTATGCAGCAACATAGCCCTGGATACAGCACCATTGAACCAGCCCATGTCAAGGACCGGTTCCGGCTCACAGGCACCCAAGAAATGCCAACCGCCGTCCACATATACCTCCACCCAGGCGTGGTTGTCGTCCGTGTGGGCCCAGCGCGGCGTATAGACCTGCCTTGCAGGTATGCCCGCCGCCCTCAATGCCGCCACCGCCAGCACGGACTCCTCGCCGCAGCGGCCGTATCCGGCGCGGATTGTCGCCAAAGGCGACGACGTCCGCGCGTCCGACGGCCGGTACGTCGCCCTCTCGTGACACCAGTGGTTCACTTCGAGGGCCGCCTCGGCCATCGTCATACCCTGCACCCTGTCACACAACGAATCGGCATACACCAGCCGGAAATCGTCCATCGTCTCGTTGTTCACCCTCAGTGGCAGCACGAAATGCCTGAACTCCCTCTCGGGCACATCCCAGCCCATCCTTTCACGAACATCGAGAGTCTTATCTACGTTCTCTCCCCACCATGCCTCGGAATACATCGCCCTGTCCGGCAACGGCATGCTGTCGTACAGGAACTGCAAATAATCCCGCTCCCCCGTCCCGCATGAAAGGCACAGGAAAAGGGAAAGAAGGGCAGTCAGGCACTTTCGGGATTCCATATCCGGCATTTTTTCCGTAAATATAACAAAAATGATTATATTTGTTTGTTTGAACCCTAAGCCGGGTGCGAAACGGCCACCAAAACAGCCTTATGAACAAAACAACCACATTATTGATATCCG
>JAFYZE010000003.1 GCA_017548805.1 Bacteroidales bacterium | reverse complement strand
CCGCCAGGGCGTCGGTCTTGGCGAGGTCATCAGGATCCTCGCTCATGCACACCCAGCGGAAAGGACCGAAGCCGTAATCGAAGTATAGCGGACCCATTATGTCCTGGACATAAGAGGGATAGCGGAAAGATCCGTCGGATTTTAGGACATCGGCTCCGGCGCGGGAGCTTTCCAGCAGGAAAGCGTTGCCGTAGTCGAAGAAGTACATCCCCCGGTCGGAGAGGCGGTTGATGGCGGCGACGTGCCGGCGCAGGGAGGCCTGCACGGCCTCCTTGAAGCGCGCGGGCTCCTCCGCCATCATCCTCTTGGATTCCTCAAGCGAATATCCTACAGGGTAGTAGCCTCCTGCCCATGGATTGTGGAGCGAGGTCTGGTCGGAACCGAGGTCGACATGGACGCCTTCGTCTGCGAGGCGCTCCCAGAGGTCGACGACGTTGCCGACATAAGCCAGCGAGACCGTTTCCTTGTCGGAAACTGCCTTGCGGATGCGAGGTATCAGTTCGTCAAGGTCCTCGTGCAGTTCATCCACCCAGCCCTGGTCGTAGCGCTTGCGCGCGGCCAAGGGATTGATCTCGGCGGTGACGCTGACAACGCCGGCGATGTTGCCTGCCTTCGGCTGCGCGCCCGACATGCCGCCGAGTCCGGCGGTCACGAAGAGCATCCCGCTGCGGTCGTCTCCATTCAACCCTTTCTTTTTCAGCTGCTTGCGCGCTGCGTTCATCACGGTGATGGTCGTTCCGTGCACGATGCCCTGAGGGCCTATGTACATGTATGACCCGGCAGTCATCTGCCCATATTGCGAGACTCCGAGTGCGTTGAAACGCTCCCAGTCGTCGGGTTTGGAGTAGTTGGGAATGACCATTCCGTTTGTCACGATGACTCGCGGTGCGTCCATGTGGGAGGGGAAGAGTCCCATCGGGTGGCCGGAGTACATCGCCAGCGTCTGCTCGTCGGTCATGGTGGCCAGATACTGCATGGTGAGGCGGTACTGCGCCCAGTTCTGGAATATGGCCCCGTTGCCTCCGTAGATGATGAGTTCGTGCGGATGCTGCGCCACCCTCGGGTCGAGGTTGTTCTGGATCATGGCCATGATGGCCGCCGCCTGGCGGCTGCGTGCCGGATACTCGTCTATCGGCCGTGCATACATGTCGTATGAGGGACGGAAACGGTACATATAGATGCGCCCGTAGAGCCTGAGTTCCTCGGCGAATTCCTTCGCCAATATGGCGTGATGCCTCTCAGGAAAATACCTCAGGGCATTCCTGACGGCGAGGACTTTCTGCTCTTCCGTCAGGATGTCCTTGCGTTTCGGGGCGTGGTTGACACTGGAGTCATAAGGCCTGGCCTCCGGCAGTTCAGCCGGTATGCCGGCCAGGATTTCTTCCTGGAATGAATTCATTATATGTCGATGTTGTCGTTGACGGCTTTGAGAACCTGCGCCTGCAGGGTGTCGGCCTCGGCGAGGATATCTTTGGCGCGTGCAAGCAACGGGGCGGCTGCGGACTTGTCCGCGAGTCCCGCCGCGTTGATGCGTACGTTGAGCTCCGCGCCGCGGATGGCGGCTACGGCGGCAAGCGCCGCCACGCCGGCATCCGAAGCCGACGCGGGATTGCCCTTGCGGGCCATCTCCAGCGCCAGCGGCAGCGCCTTCAGCGAGGCTTCCATGGTCTTCAGAGGAACGGAAGCCGCGTACAGCGTAGCTTCTTCCATCGCCGCTGCCCGCGCGGCCTTCTCCTCCGGAGTGCTTTTAGGCATGGCGAAGACGTCCATGATGCGGTTGAATGCCGCAGTATCCTCGTCAACAAGAGCGGTGAGTTCTTCCATCACCTTATATCCTTCCTCCGCGATGTCGGAGAATTCTTTCCAACGCTCATCCCAACCGCGCTTGTGCGCGGAAAGGTTGGCGACCATTGTCGCCAGGGCGGCTCCGAAAGCGCCCATGGCGGCTGACACGGAGCCGCCGCCCGGAGCGGGCGACTCCGACGCGGTCTCGCGTGCGAAGTCCTTGACGCTCAGGCGCACCAGCCGCTCAGCAGTGGCCGTGGCCTCTTCGTCCTCCATCAGGTATTCGATGACTTTCTCCTTCGGGTCGAAAGGCTTGAGGTCGTCCAGGGACATGGACTTGACAGCTATCTTGATGGTTTCCTCTTCGGATATGCCAAGTGAACGCTGCTGGCGTTCCAGATAGAAACGCCCGGCATCAATCAGAACCTTTTTGGGAACCAGTCCGACGATCTCCGTTCCGGTCACGCGCAGGCCGCGTGCGGCAGCGGCGCGGCTGACTTCCTCGAATGCCTTGTGCAGGGGAGTGGCTTCTATGTCAGTGATGTTCATCGACACTTGCGCGATGCCGTATTCGTCGATATACCAGCCTATGGCCTTGCATCCTTTCAGTGTGCCGGGAATCCATATCTGGTTGCCTTCGGCGTCCTTGAGGAGTTTGCCGGTAAGCGAGCCCCCTTCGCGGGCCTTGCGGCCTTTCTCGCGGACATCGAAGGCCACTGCCATCGCGCGGCGGGTTGAGGTGGTATTCAGGTTGAAATTGACGGCTATCAGGAAGTTGCGGGCTCCGACATTGGATGCACCCGTGCGTGCCGCAGTCTCATCGAACCCGCCTCCGAAATCCGGTTTCCTTTCGGGATCGGCCATCTTTTCCGGCAGGGCTTCGTACTCTCCGGCGCGGCATACGGCGAGGTTTTTCCTTTCAGGCTTGAAAGCGGCGGCCTCATAGCAGTAGCAGGGGATTCCGAGCTCCTTGTACATCCTTTCAGCGAGCTGTCGTGCCAGCACGGCGCATTCCTCCAGTGTAATCCCGGAAACGGGGATGAGGGGCAGGACATCGGTAGAGCCGGAGCGCGGATGAGCGCCGTGATGCTTGCGCATGTCGATCAACTCCTTGGCTTTCTCCGCTCCGCGGAATGCCGCCTCGACGACGGGACCGGGCTCGCCCACGAAAGTGATGACGGTGCGGTTGGTAGCCTGTCCCGGGTCGATGTTCAGTACCTTGACACCCTCCACGGAGGCGATGGCTACAGCAATGCCGTCTATTATCCTGCGGTCGCGTCCTTCGCTGTAGTTGGGAACGCATTCGATTATCTGTTTCATAGCTTTGTCTATTTCGTCTCCTCCGTTTCGAACTTGATCCGGAGGTTCTTGATCATGTCGTCTATCATCGCATCCATGTCATAGGAGTGGGACCATCCCCATTCCTTGCGTGCGCATATGTCATCCATCCTGTCGGGCCATGAGTCGGCTATGGCCTGGCGGACGGGATCGACCTGGTAGCGGACCTTGAGGGAAGGGATGCGCTTGCGTATAGCAGCGAAGAGTTCTTCGGGCTCGAAACTCATGGCCGCGATGTTGAAGGAGTTGCGGTGCTTGAGGTACTGCGGTCTCGCGCGCATGATGTCCACGGCCGCCTGGAGGGCGTCCGGCATGTACATCATGTCCATGTATGTGCCCGGGGCGATCGGGCAGACAAACTCTTCACCTTTCACCGCTGCATAGAACACCTCGACTGCGTAGTCGGTCGTGCCTCCTCCAGGGGGAGTGGTGTACGATATCAGGCCCGGGAAACGGACTGAACGGGTATCCACTCCGTACTTGTAGAAATAATAGTCGCTGAGAAGCTCCGTGGCTACTTTGGTCACTCCATACATTGAAGTCGGACGCTGGATGGTGTCCTGAGGGGTGTTGTCGTGAGGGGTGCTGGGACCGAATGAGCCAATCGAACTGGGCGTGAACACGGCTACATGCTTCTCACGCGCAATCTCCAGGATGTTGATGAGGCCGTTCATCTGGATGTCCCAGGCGAGGAGGGGCTTGCGCTCGGCAGTTGCGGAAAGCAAGGCCGCCAGGTTGTAGATTGTGTCTATGTCGTATTTGTCTACTATGTCGGCGATCTGCTGCGCATTGCAGACATTGGCTATCTCGGCCGGTCCGCTTGTCAGAAGCTTGCCTTTCGGCTCCGCTCCGGGGATGTATCCCGCTACTGTCGTGCCCCCCGGAAGGTCGCGCCTCAGTTTCATCGTTAGCTCGGATCCGATCTGTCCCGTGGACCCGATGACAAGGATATTCTTCATTATGTGGTCACTCTTGAAAGCGTTGCAAATTTACTTTGAAATATCGAAAAAATCGTATTTTTGTAAGAGATATTTGCAACGTTTTAAAAAATTCTAATATGTACGGCAATTT
>JAFYZE010000072.1 GCA_017548805.1 Bacteroidales bacterium | reverse complement strand
GCTGAGCAGGTGACCCGCGTGGAACCGCCCTGCTGGTGGGCCGGGATGAAGACCGACCTCCAGCTGCTGGTCCAGGGACCGGCAATCTCGGACTATGACGTCCGCATCTTCGGCGACGCCGAAGTGACAGGCGTCCACAAGGCCGAGAGCCCGAACTATCTGTTCGTAGATGTCAAGGTCGGCGGCCCCGGCAGCTGCTGGATCGTATTTGTCAAGGACGGCGAGTACGCTTTCAAGGTCCCCTATGAGATAGGGGAGCGCCGCGAAGGCTCAGCCAATCGCAAGAGCTTCACTTCCGCCGACCTGATCTACCTGATCATGCCGGACCGTTTCGCCAACGGCGATCCGTCCAACGACAATACGCCCGACACGGACGACAAGGTGGACCGTGAGGGCCTCACAGGCCGCCACGGAGGCGACATCAAGGGCATCATGGACCATCTGGACTATATCGCCGACCTGGGCGCCACAGCAATCTGGAACACCCCTTTGCTGCTGGACAACGAGCCTCGCGAGTCCTATCACGGCTATGCCTGCGGTGACTATTACCGCATCGATCCGCGCTTCGGCGACAATGAGATGTACTGCGAGCTCGTGCGCCAGGGCCATGCCCGCGGGATCAAGATGATCATGGATATCGTGACCAACCATTGCGGCAGCGCGCACTGGTGGATGAAGGACCTTCCTTTCAAGGACTGGGTCCACCAGTGGCCGGAGTACACGCACTCCAACTGCAATTTCGCGATGCAGAACGATCCCAATTCGGCCGGCATCGACCGGAACAACATGCAGAGCGGATGGTTCGACACTTCGATGCCGGACATGAACCTCGACAACCCTTACCTGCTGCAGTATTTCAAGCAGTGGGCGGTATGGTGGATCGAGTACGCCGACCTCGACGGCTTGCGCGTGGACACTTATCCGTACAACGAGAAGGTGCCTATGTCGCAGTGGTGCGCTGCCGTGCGCAAGGAGTATCCCGGCATCAACATCGTGGGTGAGGTCTGGACCAACAACATCGCCCAGCTGGCCTACTGGCAGGATGGGGCGATGAACCGCGACGGATTCAACTCCAACCTCCCTTCGATCATGGATTTCCCGCTGCACAGCGCTTTCTGCCAGGGTCTTAACGCCGATTATGAGAATTGGGACGAGGGCATCACCAAGGTGTTCGACGCCATTGCGAACGATGCATTCTATGCCGATCCGAAGAATATCCTCGTCTTCTGCTCGAACCACGACACCGACCGCATCGGCGACGTGCTGCGCCGCGATCCGGACCGCATGAAGATGGTGCTGGCCCTGACCGCCACGCTGCGCGGTATCCCGCAGATTTTCTCGGGAGACGAGCAGATGTTCACCCCGAGCAGCTATGCTCATCATGACGGCGGCCTGCGCGTGGATTTCCCCGGAGGCTGGAAGGGTGACCGCGTCGATCTCTTCACGGAGGAGGGCCGCGCGGCGTGCGACGTCGATTTCGACGGGTCGCCGCTGCGGGAGGGCGTGCGCGCCGAAGTCTTCGACTACGCGCGCAAGC
Organism: Bacteroidales bacterium; assembly: GCA_017548805.1. Next base: position 2,806 of record JAFYZE010000072.1, on the reverse strand, counting down.
TCTTCAACTGGCGCAAGGGCGCCACTGCCATCCATGACGGGCACACCCTGCATTTCCTCCGCAGGGACAATACCTATTCCTATTTCCGTTATACGGACGACAAGGCGGTGTTCGTCTTTGCCAACAACTGTCCTTTCCATGTGGCGGTTCCCTGGGAGTCGTATGCCGAGTTCACCGGGCCCCGCGGGCTTTCCGCGGGCACGGACGTGATGACCGGGGAGCGCGTGGATTTCAGCTCCGAAGTGCTGGTGGGACCCCGCCAGGTAATGATTGTCGAATTCTAACCAAACCAAGATATGAAAAGGTTCATCGTACTAATATCCTTGACCTGCGCGTTCCTGGCCGGCTGCAAGAATCAGCCGGCCCAGGTCGCGCACAACCCTTCCACGAGTTCCTATGTGCTGCTTTCGCCGGACGGAAAGTTGAATGCAACGGTCTTTCTGGACCAGAACGGTACGCCGGTCTACGAACTCAGCCATGCAGGCACGGATGTAATGCTGCCGAGTGCGCTCGGCTTCGAGCTCCGCGGTACCGTCAAGTACCAGGGACTGGAGTACAAGGGCAGTGAGATCCTCAAGCCGGACGAGCTCCCTCCGTACATGTTCAACAGGGATTTCGAGGTGGTCGGTACCGCTACCGATACTTTCGACGAGACCTGGGAGCCGGTATGGGGCGAGGAGAAGAGCATCCGCAACCATTACAACGAGCTGCTGCTCATGCTCAAGCACAAGGATGACGGCAAGCTGATGAACATCCGTTTCAGGATGTTCGACGACGGACTGGGATTCCGCTACGAGTTCCCGTCCGACCAGCCGCTGGTGCATTTCGTCATCAAGGAGGAGCTCACGGAGTTCAACTGCGCGCAGGACAACATCGCGTGGTGGATCCCGGGCGATTTCGACTCGCAGGAGTACGAGTACGCCACCTCGAAGCTCTCCGAGATACCGGAGGTATTTCCGTCAAGGACCAACCAGTACAATTCCAGCACGACGCTCTACAGCACGGGCGGAGTGCAGACCTCGCTGCAGATGAAGACCCCTGAGGGGCTCTACGTCAATATCCACGAAGCCGCGCTGGTCGATTATCCCTGCATGCACCTGCTGGCAGAGGGCAAGAATCTCCGTTCTTTCCTGACGCCCGACGCCGAGGGCTGGAAGGGCCGTCTGGAGACGCCCTGCGTGACGCCCTGGCGCACCATCCAGGTCGCCGAGACTGCCGTGAAGCAGCTCGAGAGCCGCATGATCCTTAACCTGAACGAACCCTGCGCTCTCGACGACGTCAGCTGGATCCATCCGGTGAAATACATGGGAGTATGGTGGGAGATGATCGCCGGCGCCGGCAACTGGGATTACACCCGCGCGGCGTCGGTCAAGCTTGACAGCTTCGACTACGCCGCGGCCACGCCGCACGGCCGCCATTCCGCCAACAACGCGAATGTGCGCAAGTACATCGATTTCGCCGCGGCGAACGGCTTCGACGCGCTGCTGATCGAGGGCTGGAACATAGGCTGGGAAGAGTGGGCCAACTGCAACAAGGATTATGTCTTCGACTTCCTGACCCCGTATCCGGATTTCGACATTGACGCCCTCAACGCCTATGCGCACTCCAAGGGCATCAAGCTCGTGATGCATCACGAGACTTCGTCCAGCGTGCGCAATTACGAGCGTCATATGGAAGCGGCCTACAGCCTGATGAACAAGTACGGTTACGATGCCGTCAAGTCTGGCTATGTGGGTGACATCCAGCCTCTTGGCGAGCGTCACTACGGCCAGTGGATGGTCAACCACTATCTCTACGCCGTGACTGAGGCTGCCAAGCACCACATCATGGTCAACGCCCATGAGGCGGTGCGCCCGACGGGCCTCTGCCGTACTTATCCGAACCTCATCGGTAATGAGTCGGCGCGCGGCACGGAGTACCAGGCCTTCGGCGGTACCGTGCCGGAGCACGTGACCATACTGCCGTTCACCCGCCTGAACGGCGGTCCGATGGACTTCACGCCCGGCATCTTCGAGCAGAATCTCAAGGAGTGGTGCGGCAATGATTCGCATGTCAATGCGACTATAGCCAACCAGCTCGGCCTCTATGTGACGATGTATTCGCCGCTGCAGATGGCAGCCGACACGCCCGAGCATTACGCTCCGTTCATGGATGCCTTCCAGTTCATCAAGGATGTGGCCGTCGACTGGGACGAGACGCGCTATCTGGCCGCCGAGCCGGGCGATATCCTCGTCATAGCCCGCCGGCCCAAGCAGAGTACGCTGTCCGGCTCGGCCAAGGCCTTCAGCGCCGGCCGCGACACCTGGTTCGTCGGCGGCGTTACGGACGAGCAGGCCCGCAAGGCGGACTTCGCCCTCGACTTCCTCACGCCCGGCAAGACCTACGAGGCCGTCATCTACGCCGACGCCCCGGACGCCGACTATGAGAAGAATCCGCAGGCGTACGTGATCACGCGCCGCAACGTCACCGCCGCGGACTCCATCTCCGTGGAGATGGCCCGCGGCGGCGGTTTCGCCATTTCCCTCCGCGCCCTCTCGTCCGTCCCATGCTCTCTGCGCCTTTTAGCTCGCCCTGGACTCTCTGCTATCTCCGTGTCCTCTAGCTAGTCCCGGGCTCTCTGCGCTCTCCGAAGGGCCTCCGGTAAAAGCGGAGGCCCTTTTCTGTCCTTCCCGTGCTACGGGACGCTCCTCCCGAGCACTGCAGCCCCTCCCCGGCCCCCTCCGTGCTCAGTGGGGGCTCTTTCGAGCACGGACCCCTTTTCTCAGCCGCTTCGGTGCTCAGAGTGTGCGTTCCCGAGCACCGCCGC
>JAFYZE010000071.1 GCA_017548805.1 Bacteroidales bacterium | reverse complement strand
CTCCTTGTTCAGCAGCCCTTTAGCTACTCCGACGAGGATTTCCTTCTCTCTCTCCGAGAGGGCTTCCCGTTCCTCTTCTGCAGCGCGCCGCCGCCCGTAAGTCCCGCTGTTCTCCAGCATCTCGAGCATGGGCCTGAGGACTTCCTCCTCGATGGCGGTGTGCCGCTGGAGGTCGTACTCGAGAGAGCAGATCATGTACAGCGTCTGCATCCTGAGGGCGGCGTCACAGCCCTCGGGCAATGAATTCATCACCAGGCTCTTGAGGTCGGAAATCTTCTCGTTGATACTGTTGTGGTCGTCGGTGAATGAATCCAGCGTGGACTTCTTCCTCGATTTCCCTTCCATCAGGACGCGGGCATAAGGCATGACATGCTGCTCCTCGAAACCGAAATGCCGGTTGAGCTCTTCCTCATACTCGTCATAGAACTTGCGGAAGACTTTTTTCTGGGTCTCGCTGCAGGGAAGCAGGAGCTTGTGAAGCAGGTCCGAAAGGGACTTGAGAGCGACATTGAGGTAGTATTCGTGCGAACTGTGAAGGTAATCCACCACATCCTCGACGCTCGAATCGCGGAGCATCTTCTCGGTAGGCCTGAAATGCTCGTCGACATAGAAATTGTAAAGAAGCATGAATGACGACGGGTTCATTTCCTGCGAGGCGCAGATGTCCTCGACGGTCCTGTCGCCGAAGTTGCCGCGGATCCCCAGACGCTCCAGGAATCCGAGGACCTGGAAGTTCCGGTCGACCAGTTCGTACAGTTTAATGCTGGGATTGATTTCCGCAAATGCCATGTTGAAAACGCTTTTCCGAAGGCAAAGATAGCTCTTTTCAGGCTATTAGGTTCGCGCATGCATGAAAAATCCCCACAAATGGGGATGCTTCCATATGAAATATCGGTGTAACTTTGCAAATCCAAAAGCAGCATTCGATGACACTGAAAGATTTGAAGGTAGGCGAGTCCGCCGTTGTGAAGGAAGTCGGCGGCGAAGGGGCCCTCAGGCAGCATTTCCTGGACATGGGCATCATCCCCGGCGCCGAAGTGAAGCTCGTCAAGATGGCTCCCATGGGCGATCCGATGGAGATTAAGGTCCACGGATATGCCTTGACGCTCCGGCTCTCGGAGGCGCTCAAGATCGGCGTGGACAAGGATTGTCCGCTGGAAAATACCCCGTCAACACCTCTGGACGAGGATTTCGGATATAACCTGTCATTGCATGAGCACAACGCCCACCCCGGATTCGGTGAGGAGGGCAAGTTCCACTCCAAGGAAGATGAGAATCCGCTCCCCAAGGATACGATTCTGACTTTCGCCCTTGCCGGCCAGCAGAACTGCGGCAAGACCACGCTTTTCAACCAGCTCACCGGCTCCAACCAGCATGTCGGCAACTTCCCCGGCGTTACGGTCAGCCGCAAGGACGGTGTCATCAAAGGTTATCCCAACACGCGTGTGACGGATCTCCCCGGCATTTATTCCCTTTCCACCTATACCGCCGAGGAGATGGTCTCCCGGGAGTTCATCATCGACGAGGAGCCCAAGGCCATCATCAACATTGTGGACGCCAACAACATCGAGCGCAACCTCTACCTGACGATGCAGCTCATGGAGTTGGATGTACCTATCGTTCTGGCTCTCAATATGATGGATGAACTCAGGGGCAACGGCGGCTCCGTCCGCGTCAACGAAATGGAGCGCCTGCTAGGCATCCCTGTGGTGCCTATCTCCGCCGCATCCGGCGAAGGTGTGAATGAGCTTGTTGAGCACGCCGTCCATATCGCCAAATACCAGGAGAAACCAAAACGCCAGGACTTCTGCGACAAAGATGACCACGGTGGGGCGGTGCACCGCTGCCTTCATAGCCTGATGCACCTGGTCGAGGACCATGCGCAGCGCGCCGGCCTTCCGGCCCGCTTCGCCGCCAGCCGGCTTGTCGGCGGCGACGAAGCCGTGACGGCGCGCCTCGGTCTCGACCGCAACGAAGAGGAGATGGTGGAGCACATCATTTCCCAGATGGAGGAGGAGCGCGGCCTGGACCGCCATGCGGCCATGGCCGACATGCGCTTCTCGTTCATCGGGCGCCTCTGCTCCCAGACGGTTTCCAAGCCCCAGGAGAGCAAGGAATACAAGCGCAGCCTTAAGATAGACCGCACCCTGACGGGCAAATGGACGGCCATCCCGGCTTTCCTGGTCATTATTGCGCTTATCTTCTGGCTGACTTTCGATGTAATAGGCCTCTGGCTGCAGGACATGCTTGCGGCCGGTATCGAAGGCCTCGGTGCTGCCGTGGATGCCGCTTTCCTCCGGTGGGACGTCAGCGAACCCGTCCGTTCGCTGGTGGTCGACGGGATTTTCGGGGGCGTAGGCTCCGTGCTGAGCTTCGTCCCCATCATCATAGTACTGTTCTTCTTCCTGTCAATGCTGGAGGACAGCGGCTACATGGCGCGCATCGCGTTTGTCTCCGACAAACTGCTGCGTAAGCTCGGCCTCTCCGGCCGGAGCATAGTGCCGATGCTCATCGGCTTCGGCTGCTCCGTGCCGGGCGTCATGGCCACGCGCACCCTGCCCTCCTCGCACGACAGGCGCCTGACCATCCTGCTCATCCCGTTCATGAGCTGCTCCGCCAAGATAGCCATCTACGGCTTCCTGGCAAGCGCGTTCTTCCCCGGGAGGGCAGGGGTCGTCATGGTGTCACTGTACCTGCTGGGCATAGTCGTGGGCATACTTACCGCTCTGGTTTCCAAGTTTTTCCATGGGCAGAAGGACTCTACGCCGTTCGTGATGGAGCTGCCGGTATACCGCATCCCCCGTGCGCGCAATGTCTGGCACCTGCTCTGGGACAAGACGAAGGATTTCATCCAGCGGGCGTTCACCGTCATTTTTGTGGCCACAATCATCATCTGGCTTCTCCAGTCCTTCGACTTCAAGCTCAACTTCGTCGAGGACAGCAGCCAGAGCATCCTTGCCTGGCTTGCGGGCCTGGTCGCCCCGGTCTTCGGCCCTCTCGGGCTCGGTGACTGGCGCATCGTGACGGCCCTCATCACCGGCTTCCTGGCCAAGGAAAGCGTCGTCTCCACGATGGAAGTGCTCGGCGTAACCTCCGCGCTCACCGCCGCCACGGCCGTGCCGCTGCTCGTTTTCTGCCTTCTCTACACGCCCTGCGTCGCCGCGATCGCATCCATCCGACGCGAGCTCGGCTCCAAATGGGCGCTGTTCATCATAGTGCTCCAGTGCGTCATCGCCTGGGTCTGCGCCCTGGCAGCCTATCTGATATTCGCATGAACGCCATAAGCATAGTCATAATCGCAATAGTCGTCGCCCTCGTCGTCCTTGCGCTCCGCACCGCGTTGCGCAAGGAAGGGGGCTCGTGCTCCTGCGGCAGCTGCGATCATAAGGGCAGCTGCCCTTACAGCAGCGGGGATTGCCATTGCGGGGATTAGACTGGCTTGATCCTGCGGGCGAGTCGCGCGCAGAGTCCCGGGAAGAATCTCTTTATATAGACCATTATCAGCTCCTTGCGGCCGACGAGCACTTCGCGGCGGCCGCGGGCGATGGCGCGGACGATAGTCCGTGCGGCTTTGTCCGCAGCCAGACCCCCGGCCTGGCCGGGATCCATCTCCCCGTGTTGCCTGCCGCCCTTGTCCAGGGCGCGCAGCGATATGTTCGTCCTGACCCTGCCCGGGCAGACGATGGTCACACGGATGCCCTTGGATGCGTATTCCGCCTGCATCGTCTCGAAGAATCCGTACAATGCGAACTTGGCGGAACTGTAGCCGCAGCGAAGCGGGAATCCGAAGCGTCCGGCGATGGAGGTGGTGACGGCGATGCTGCCTCCTCCCGCCTCCAGCATTCTCGGAAGAAGACCCTTGGCGATGGCCACGGGTGCGAAATAGTCTATCTCCATGATCTTGCGGATCATCTCCATCGAGGTGTCCTCGATGCCTGTCCGCTGGCTGATACCTGCGTTCAGGAAGGCGATGTCGATGCCTCCGAAGGCATCCCAGGCCGCTGCGACGAGCGCCTCCAGACCCGAAGGGTCCCCGAGGTCGCAGGGCAGCACGGCCACTTCCGGCGCGCCGAGCTCCCGGCACTTCTGTGCCACGGGCTCGAGCCTGTTGCGGGACGAGGACGTGAGGACGAGCCTTGCGCCTTCCTCCGCGTAGCGGTATGCGCAGGCTTCGCCTATGCCCGAGGATGCGCCTGTGATCCAGACCGTAGCCATGGCTTTCAGGCTTTGACTTTCTCCTTGGAGACGAGTCCCATCATGCGGAACAGGAACTTCGGCAGCGACTTGGACTGGTCGCGCTTCTTCATGTCGATGAACCATCCGAGCTTCTTGGCGACGGGGATCTTGTGTGTCTCGACAAGCTCGATCAGGGAGCCGTCGGGATCCTCGACATAGCAGAAATGGCCGGAAGCGTCACCCATGTCGAAACTGCTGTCGTCGGGGCAGCTGTCCACGGTGAAAGGGTAGCCCTTGGAAGCACAGAAAGCCTTGAGGGCCTTCATTCCGGTGACATCGTAGCAGATCTGGATGAATCCGGGGTCGCCCCAGTATCGGCCTTCATAGATCTTCCTCGGCGTATGGTCAAGCGCCTGTACCAGTTCGATGATATCGTTGCCGAGAAGGTCGGAATATGCACCCTTCCTGGGCTTCGAGGGGACGAGCATGACCCTGCGGTACTGCTCCCCGGAGCCGGGCAGGCCGGACCAGTAGGAGAAGATGCCAGTATCGTCATATATGACCTTGTCGTATCCCAGGATATCTTTGTAGAAAGCCAGGGACTTGTCCATGTCTGTCACTCCGATCATAGCTCCTATGACTCCGCCGGTGAGCTTGCCCTGAGGGATGTATACGTCCTTGCGCTCGACGAGCTGGAAAAGGTTGCCGTAAAGGTCCCTCATGGTGAAGCAGGGGGTACCGTCAGGGAGCAGGGATACGGGCCCCACTTCCGGGCAGGATGCGGCTATCACTTCGTGGAACTTCTTGATGTCCAGACATTTGATCTTGGTGCAGAACACGCCCAGGTCGCCGATTGAGACAGTGAATGAGCATGGCTCGGGCTTCCTCTCGGAATACTGCCATATCTCGAGTCCACCGCCGCCCTGAAGGTTCATGGCTATGCAGGCGTGGCGTTTCTGCGGCTGGTTGCCGGTATAGCGGAGCATCCTTTCCGCGACTGTGTCGTCCTCGAGGATGCGGGTATCGAATCCGAAATGCTCGATGAACCAGTTCCAGGATTTACGGAAGTCGACCGTGCCGACTCCGACCTGCTGGATTCCGTTGATGTTGAAATCTGCCATGGGTTATTCCTCTTTGTGT
>JAFYZE010000070.1 GCA_017548805.1 Bacteroidales bacterium | reverse complement strand
CGCTCCGCCATCTACCCGCGCTGGGGCCTCGGGGCCGAAGCCGGCTTCGGCATGCGTCCCATGTCCACGGTGATGTTAGCCCCCGCGGCTTATGCTTACCTGTACGGATACGTCCCCGGATTGATGGATACGCACGGGATGAAGATCACCGCCATCTGCCAGACCCGTTTCGACGGCCGGTTTGCGGACGTCATCGTGAATGTCCTCCCGAGGGGAATGAACGGCATCTCCGGCCTCCAGAACTTCCTGCTTACAAGGTATGATTCACAGGCCAGGCTTACCCTGGATTACGCGATACCTCTGCTGCCGCTCGACTGGGCAGGACTCGGCCCGGTGGCCTATGTGCGCAATTTCGAGCTTACGCTCCACGCCGACGGATGCCTCCTCTTCAACCCTTCCGAGTTGCTCGGATACTCGTCCGGCAATTTCCTGTACAGCGCCGGCGCCGACCTGACCGTCCGTCTCGGCAACCTCCTCTGGATCCCCTACGCCACCCGCATCGGAGTCTCGTACAACTACAACGGCGGAGCGCTCGTCGCCGAGCTGGTCGACCGCGACTACAAGATCCCCGCCCACCGTTTCGGCCTCGTCTTTACCGTCGATATCCCCTGATTTCCAGCGTCCGTAAACAAAACAGCGTGCGGGTTTTCCCGCACGCTGTCGCATTTGCATAGCCGGAATCGAAGGCTACATCTGTGCCCTTGTCCAAGGCTCCTCAGCTTTCTTGATCTGCTCAAGGAAATGGGCCTTGAGGTCGGTCCAACGGTAATAAGGACCGGAGACGGGCTGGATACCGGGGATAGAGACCTCCTTCTCGTTGTAGAGGACCTTGGTAAGGACCTCGCCTTTCTTGTCCTTGTAGAAAATCATCTGGCAGTTGGCCGCCATGCCTATCTGGAAGAAGGAGTACCAGCCCATATTGTGGGCCTGCTGGTACGGCATGATACGATGCTGCGGGTCGTCCACGCCCATCAGGGCGAAGAGGGGCAGAAGGGAGGTGTCGTGACCGAAACGGAGATCGGCAGCACGGTGGCTGTCGGGCTTGATGGCGGCATCCGCCTTATCGATGAAGTCCTGAAGGAGCGGACGGATGGCATAGCGGATGACATCGCCGTTCTCGACGGAGCCACCCCACATACGGTAGATGGAGTCGTTGCCGCTGGCCCAGAAATAGACGAGCTCCTGGGGGGTGAAATACTTGCGGTAGATGTCGATGCCGAGGAAATCGATGAGCTGGCACAGACCGCCGGCGGTATAGATTGCGCGGACGAAGCTCTCGGGGTTGCCGAGGGCGGCAAGGGCGGCGTCATAATCCTTGAACAGGGGGGTCAGGAAGCGCTTGAAATCATAGCCGGGAGTACCCGTGGCGGGGGTGAACCTCGTCGGTGCGGAAGCGGCGGTCGGTGGCCTGAAGCCGGCGGGCATGGACGAACGCTCTCTCGGCGGCTCACCGGGCCTCCTGACACTGAGACTGGGGTTGATGTAGGACATGAACCTTTCCGCGCTGGTGAATTGGAAATCGTGGTCGGGGCATTTCACCGTCAAGCTGTTGGTGAAGTTGCACATACTGACGATGCAACGGAAATTGGTGCTGGAGAAACTGTTGATCTCCATGCGGTCCTTGTCCTTGAACACCGGAGTGAAGCGATCATACATCCTCTGGGCCAGCAGCTTGTGCTCGCGCGCACCGCGGGGAGTAAGGGAGCCCTCCATGCCCTTGTGGGCCTCCACAACGGCGTTGACGTCGGAATAGAGAGCCTTCCCGGTATCGGTGAGCAGATTCAGGGAATCAAGGTATGCGAAGCCCTCCAGGGCAGCGCGGGCGAAGGTGGAATTCTGCTCGTAACGGGAGCCGTGGCGTCCGTAATGCGAGATGTAGAACGGCTTGAAGCCCTTCGGAGCCTTGGTGTCGACGATGGGGTCGAACTCGTAGGAGTGCATGTTGTTGGAGGCGCGGTCGGGATTCTCGGCAATGAGCCTCACGGCCTCTTCCTGTGCGGCAAGACCGAGGCACAGGGTCAACAGAAGCGAAAGAAGGAATAATTTTTTCATGTATCTGGATATTTTTGTGGATTATCTGAAATAACGTCCTACGAACGCGGCGTCGACCTTCGCGAATCCCGATGCGGCTTCCGCAATGGCGGAGTTGCGCTTGAGGATACCGCGGCAATCCTCGTATACGTTGAAGCCGACTGCCACCATCTGCATCTGGCCGTCGAGGGGATACGCGAAAGTGATCTCGTTGTCGGCACCGTCCAGCTTGAGGAAGCGGAAAGTAGCGTCCATGATGTCCGAAGCGCGGTCCTTGCGGCCTTCCGCCACTTCGATCCGGCTCACATACTTGGCCATCTCCATGACGACATCGTCCAGGCCGGCGTCGAAGATCTTGACCTTCTCGATAAGAGAGCCGGGATCATCCACGAAGCGCGCGGTATAGCCGTTCATCTCCTCCAGGCTACCATAAGCTTCGCGGACCTTCCTTTCCAGGTCCTCCGAGCCGCCGGTCAGCCACACCATAAGCCGCTCCGAAGGGTCGTGGTACAGGGTCTGGCTGCGCACGAGATTGTGCGCCCCGCAATGCGGGCACTCCCACACGAATAGCGAGCCGTCAAGCACCCGGGCTTTAAGCTCAGGCGTCTCGGTGACGTTGATGCTGTCGTATGTCGTGACGGAATTCCGTGCGCCGCAACGGCTGCAGGAGACCTCTGTCTGCAATGTCATCAGGTGTTTTTATTATGCAGTTTGAGCAAAAATAAGAAAAAATACCCTATTTTTGTAAAACACGACAACACTAAAACCTCATAAAATGAAAGAAAATTGGAAATCTGATGATTGGATGGCCTGTTGGATAGGCTTTATCATCATTCTCATCGGCGCGGTCGCCGTCCTGACCGGCTGGTTCGATTTCTCCGCACTCAAATTCGGCACATGGACCCTTGGCGAGAAAGCCGCTACGGCTTCGAGCCTCTGGAGCCAGTTCACTTGGGGTTTCCTCGGCAAGCTTGCGCTTACCGTCATCGTACTCCTGGTGCTGTTCGCCGGCGCCGTCAAGATCCAGGGTGGAAATCTCAAGAAGTACATCCCCGCGTTCCTGATGCTGTTCTTCCTGGCGATCAT
>JAFYZE010000069.1 GCA_017548805.1 Bacteroidales bacterium | reverse complement strand
GCGTTCCCGTAGTCGTACTGCTGCACGGCAACACCAATGACCCGCGCACCCAGGCCGAAACCTCTGGTTTCCTGCAGGTCGCAGGTGAAGAACGCATCTTCCTCGTGGAGATGGAATGGCAGGGAACGCCGAACTATCAGGCAATGGGCCACGACGGCATTGAGAGTGTATTGGCCATCCTGCTCGACAAATATCCCCAGCTCGACCCTTCGCGCATCTACGCGCACGGCCTTTCTGCCGGCTCGATGACCGCTACGGCGCTGGGTATCAAGAAATCGCACGTCTTTGCAGCGGTGGGCGGCAATTCCGGCGCCCTGTTCACGGGCCACTGGATCGGGCCTTTCCCGACCTTCGAAGCCATTTGGGCTGAGGCCACACAGAAACGCGGCAGCACGGAGACGGCCTATATTTCCGTCTTCGGCACGAAGGATACCACGGTGCCCTACATGACGCCCGACAACTGGAAAGGCAACAGCTACCTCAACGCCTGGAACGCATACGAGCAGATGAACGGGATGACGGTCGTGGACCAGATGGACTTCGAGCACTATCCGATCTTCGGCCAGGAAGTCCGCGACCGCGAGACCATCGTCACCCACAAGGGTGAAGGCATCGTCGTCGAGACCGGACAACTGTACAACGGCGACATGCCGCTCATCAAGCTGGTGGCTGTCATGGACTACGGACACTGGAACTTCATCCCCGCGGCCCGCATCGCCTGGGATTTCTTCAAGCACTATCGCCGCGACCCAGTGACTAAGAAGTTGATTTATAGTGCTGGAGATTAATCGTTTGAAAATCAGTGGTTTTATAAAAATCACCCCCATTGCACAGCAGGGGGTAAGTTTTAGTAAATTATTAATATTCAGTATAATAAGCTCCAACATGAAAAAGTTGTGCATAGTGGTCGCTACCGTGCTGGCACTGGCGGCCTGCACCCACGAGCCTACGCCTGAAGACCGCGCCCGGACGCTGATCGCCCAGCTGACGCTGGCAGAAAAAGAGGCGCTGATGCGGCACGATGCCGGCGGCGTGGAACGGCTCGGCATCCTGCCCTACAACTGGTGGAACGAAGCGCTGCATGGCGTGGCGCGCAACGGCAAGGCGACGACCTTCCCACAGCCGATCGGCATGGCGGCCGCATTCGACGAGCCGCTGCTCGAAGAAGTCTTCACGGCCGTAAGCGACGAAGCCCGCGTCAAGAACCGCATCGGAATGGCAGATGGCAAGTCTGACTGGTACGAAGGCGTCACCTTCTGGACGCCCAACATCAACATCTTCCGTGACCCGCGCTGGGGTCGCGGACAGGAGACCTACGGCGAGGACCCTTATCTCATGGCTGTCCTCGGCGTCCAGAATGTCAAGGGTATGCAGGGCAACGACAAGAAATACTACAAGACCCATGCATGCGCCAAGCACTATGCCGTCCACAGCGGTCCGGAGCCGATGCGTCACCGTTTCGACGTTTCCGTCTCCATGCGCGACCTCTGGGAGACCTATCTTCCCGCATTCAAGGCCCTCGTCAAGGAGGCCGACGTCCGCGAGGTCATGTGCGCATATCACCGCTATGAGGGCGAGCCTTGCTGTGCCAGCGACAGGCTCCTCACCAATATCCTCCGCGACAAGTGGGGTTACGAGTCCCTGGTCGTGACCGACTGCGACGCCATCAACAACTTCTACAACAAGAACCAGCACGGCACCCATCCCGATGCCGAGCATGCATCCGTTGACGCCATCCTTTCCGGTACCGACCTCGAGTGCGGCATCAGCATGGTGTCCCTGCTTGACGCCCTCAAGGACGGCATGATCAGCGAGGCCGACCTCGACGTGCATCTCCGCCGCACCCTCATGGGCCGCTTCGAGCTCGGAATGTTCGATCCTGCCGAGAACCTGCCCTGGGCCAAACTCGGCGAGGATGTCATCAGCAGCGAGGCCAATGACCAACTCGCCCGCAAGGCTGCCCGCGAGGCCATCGTCATGCTCAAGAACAACGGTGTCCTTCCTCTTTCCAAGAGCATCAAGAAGATCGCTGTCGTCGGCCCGAACGCCGATGACGCTTCCATGCTGAACGGCAACTACGGCGGCACCCCTACCGCCGAGCATACCCGCTCCATCCTCGACGGCATCAAGGCCGCCGTTCCCGGAGCCGAGGTGTTCTACGCCAAGGCCTGCGAGATCATGGACGACTATTCCACCACATACCACATCGGTGACTTCAATGACGGCAAGGGACTCTATGTCGAGTTCTTCAACAACCGCAAGCTATCCGGCAAGCCCGCTGCCGAGGGATATTATACTTCCACCCTCAACTTCAGCACCTTTGGTGGATACGGCTTTGCTGACGGCGTAAATACCGATGATATCTCCGCCCGTGTCACCGGACGTTTCGTCCCGGATTTCACCGGTCCGCTCAACTATTCCGTCTCTTCCGACGGTAATTATGTCCTGACTGTCAACGGAAAGGTCATCGACAAGACCGTTCCCGGAGCTCCGGCTGCAGGACGCGGATTCGGTTTCCGCGGAGCAACTCCCACCAAGACCTTCAATGTCGAGGCCGGCAAGCCTTATGACATCAAGATCGAATACACTCAGGGTTCCGGCCAGTTCGCCATGCTTAACGCCGAGTTCTGCGAGCGCAGGTTCGCCGAATTCAGCGACCTTGCCGAACAGGTCAAGGACGCTGACGCCATCATCGTCGTCGGCGGCATCTCCGCACGCTTCGAGGGTGAGGGCGGCGACCGCAGTTCGATTGAGCTGCCGGCCGTGCAGCAGCGCCTCGTCAAGGCCATGCACTCCACCGGCAAGCCGGTCGTGTTCGTCAGCTGCTCCGGTTCCGCCATCGCTTTCGCCAGCGTCGAGGACCAGTATGACGCCCTCCTGCAGGCCTGGTACGGCGGTCAGGGCGGCGCAGCCGGTCTCGCCGACGTCCTCTTCGGAGACTTCAACCCCTCCGGAAAGCTCCCCGTCACGTTCTATGCCTCCGATTCCCAGCTTCCCGACTTCCTTGACTACAACATGGAAGGCCACACCTACCGCTACTTCCGCGGCGAGCCCCTCTATGCGTTCGGCTATGGTCTGAGCTATACCACCTTCGGCTACGGCGAGGGCAAGCTCTCCAAGTCTTCAGTCAAGGCCGGCAAGAGCGTGGACATTACCGTCCCCGTCACCAACACCGGTGATGTCGAGGGTCAGGAGACCGTCCAGGTATATGTCAAGCGTCTTGACGACGCCGGCGCACCTATCAAGTCCCTCAAGGGCTTCAAGAAGGTTTCCATCGCTCCCGGTGCCACCGTCAAGGTCAAGATCACCCTCGGTCCCGATGCTTTCGAGTATTATGACGAGAGCATCGACGAGCTGTCCGTGATGCCCGGCCGCTACCAGATCCTCTATGGCTCGTCTTCGCGCGACAAGGATCTCAAGGCTATTGACTTTCAGGTTATCTAAATGATATCGAGATGATTAAGAGACTGATTACGACCGCAGTCCTGGCGCTCTGCGTGATCGCCGGGCTGCGGGCGCAGCCGGGAGGGATGAGTTCGGCTCAGCTCGCCGGCTTCAATTTCAGGATGCCCGAAGTGCGCTGCGGCGAGAAGTTCATGGACGTGGACTACGCCGGGGACGGCCAGGTTTACCACAAGCTGGATATCTACCTTCCTTCCGAGAGGCGTGCCTCATATCCTGTTGTGGTGCATATCTACGGCAGCGCATGGTTCTCCAACAGCTCCAAGGGCATGGCGAACCTTGACAGCATCTGCCAGGCCCTCCTGGACGCCGGCTATGCCGTCGTCACGCCGAATCACCGTTCCAGCATGGACGCCAAGTTCCCGGCCCAGATACAGGACATCAAGGCCGTGGTGCGTTTTGTCCGCGCCAAGGCTGAAGAGTACCATTTCGACACTTCCTTCATAGGCATTTCCGGTTTCTCATCGGGTGGACACCTGTCATCACTTGCAGGAGCCACTTCCAACGTAAAGACCGCCAAGGTAGGGGAGTACAATGTCGATCTCGAAGGCTCGGTAGGACCTTATACATCCTACAGCAGTGCCGTAGACTGCGTCTGTGACTGGTCGGGTCCCATCGACCTGCTCAATATGGAATGCGAATGGGAGCGCCCTTGGGGCGGTACTCCCGAGGAGGCTCTCCTCGGGGTGGACTATGCCGGTCAGGACGACCTTTTCCGCACCATTTCCCCGATCACCTACCTCGACCCCTCCGACCCTCCGCTCATCATTTTCCACGGCAGCAAAGACAATGTCGTCCCTCACTGCCAGGGTGTCGAGCTTTTCGAAGCCTGGGACAAGTTGGGCATCAAGTCCGACCTGAACATAGTAGAGGGAGCCGGCCACGGCATCAACCTCTTCGTGGAGCCCTGGCTCTCGGAGATGGTGGAGTTCGTGGATGCCGCCCGTACGGCCAAATACCTCAAGGAGCTTGAGCCCAAGCTCTCGTCCGCTTATTCTCCTGTGACGAACATCAATGCCAACGGCTTCCCGAAGATCCTTGCCGACAATTCCGTAGTCTTCAAGGTAAGGGCGCCTCAGGCCAACCGCGTTCAGATCGACCTCGGCGGCCGTAATGACGGCGTCAAGGATGAGACCGGCACGTGGACCATCGTCACCAAGCCACTTCTCCCCGGATACCATTACTATTCCCTTATCGTGGACGGCGTCTCTACGGCCGATCCCGCCAGCGAGTCGTATTTCGGCACCAGCCGCATGGCCAGTGCCATCGATATCCCCGAGCCGGGCATGGACTTGTTTGAGATCCAGGACGTTCCGCACGGACAGGTACGGGAGCTGAACTACTGGTCTAAGTATACCGAGACCTGGAGGCCCGTGTTCGTCTACACTCCTCCGGGGTACGAGAAAGGCAAGAAGAAATACCCCGTGATGTACATCCATCACGGCGGCGGCGAGGACCATCGCGGCTGGATACAGCAGGGTCGCACCGCCACGATACTTGACAATCTCATCGCACGCGGCGAGGCAGTGCCCATGATCGTGGTGAGCGTCAATTCCAATGTCCCCCGCAAGGCTGGAATGCCCGCAGGCTCGGGCACTTACAGCTGGGAGGGCATGCAGCCTTACCGCGAGGAACTGCTCGGCAGCATCATCCCGTTCATCGAGTCCACCTTCCGCGTTAAGGCGGATGCCAAGGACCGCGCCATCTGCGGACTGTCGATGGGCGGCGGCCAGTCGTTCTTCATCGGCCTGCGTGAGCCCGGTATCTTCTCCAACGTCGGAGTTTTCTCGACAGGCGTTTTCGGAGGTATCAACGGTTCTTCGGACTTCGACCTTGAGGCCAACATCCCCGGAATGATCAGCGCTCCTGAAAAGTTCAACTCCGGACTCGACTGCTTCTTCATCTCCTGCGGCGAGCAGGATCCCCGCATCGAGTATACCCGTGCCATCGTGCAGAAGATGCGCGATGCTGGAGTGAAGGTGGAGTTCCAGTCCTTCCCCGGCGACCACGAGTGGCAGCCATGGCGCAAGTCGGTGGCCGCCTTCGCCCGCATGCTTTTCAAATAGGCCCTGAGCCATGAAAAGATTGGTATTACTGACCGTTATCATGCTGTTTCCGGCGCTTTGTGCATTTGCACAGGCGCCGGTGCAGCAGGACGGCTTGCCCGAGGGCCCTGCCCTCGAATATGTTTGTGAACTCCGGGTCAACTGCGAAGGCACCTACACGGTAGGGGAGACTTCGCACGGCACCCGTGTGGTCATTCCCATCGTGGGCGGAACTTTCGAAGGACCGCGCATGAAGGGCACCATTCTCTCCGGCGGCGCCGACTACCAGCTGGTAGATTCGGAACACGGCCGGAACGAAGTCGAGGCTATCTATTCCATCAAGACCGACGACGGCGTCTATATCCATATCCGTAATTGCGGCATCATCTATACCGGGGCTGATGCCGACGGGAAACCGTCGTTCTACTTCCGTACCACCCCGAAGTTCGAAGCGCCGCAGGATTCGAAATACGACTGGCTCAACAATGCCGTGTTCGTCTGCATGCCCGGATTTGCCACCGACTGTATTTGCCTGAGGATCTGGAAGGTCCTTTAACCTGAACAAAACCGCGACTCCATGAAGAAGATATTCCTGGCTGCCGGACTTCTCCTGGCAGTGAACCTTGGCCTCTGCGCCCAGGACCGACTTTACAGCAACGAGTTCCCGATCGGAGACGTCCAGCTGCTGGATGGCCCGTTCAAACATGCCCGTGACCTCAACCTGGAGGTCCTCCTGCAGTACGACGTAGACCGCCTCCTGGCTCCGTTCAGGGCGGAAGCCGGCCTGCCGAAGAAGGCCGAATACTATCCCAATTGGGCCGGTCTGGACGGCCATGTCGCCGGCCATTACCTGACCGCCATGGCCATGAACTGGGAGATGACCGGCAATCCCGAGTGCCTGCGCAGGATGAACTACATGATAGACGAACTGGCCGAAGTGGCTGCCGCCAACACCCGCGACAATGCTTCATGGGGACCAGGATACATTGGCGGCATTCCCAACAGCGCCTCGCTGTGGTCCTCCTTCATGAAAGGGGAGTTCAGGCAGTATTCCTCCGCCTGGGCGCCTTTCTACAACATCCACAAGATGTTCGCTGGCCTGCGTGACGCATGGCTCTATTGCGGGAACGAAAAGGCGAAGCAGCTTTTCCTCGGTTTCTGCGACTGGGCCATTTTTGTCACGAAAGACCTTTCGGATGACCAGATGGAACAGATGCTCCGCAACGAGCACGGAGGAATGAACGAGGTACTTGCAGATGCCTATGCCATCACCGGCGACGCCAAGTATCTTACTGTGGCCAAACGCTTCTCCCACAAACAGATAATGGAGCCTCTCACCCGTGACGAGGACCGCTTGGACAACCTGCACGCAAATACGCAGGTTCCCAAGGCGATAGGCTTTGTCCGCATTGGAGAGCTCAGTACTTCTCCTGACTATGCCGAGGCGGGCCGTTTCTTCTGGCAGACGGTATCCCAGAACCGCTCGCTTGCTTTCGGAGGAAACAGCCGCCGCGAGCATTTCCCGAGCGCGGAAGCCTGCATCGACTTCGTCAATGACGACGACGGTCCCGAGACCTGCAACTCCTACAATATGCTCAAACTGACGGAAGACCTCTTCAGGGTCTCTCCTAAGGCTGAGTATGCAGACTTTTATGAGCGGGCGATGTTCAACCACATCCTTTCTACCCAGCATCCTGAGCATGGCGGTTATGTCTATTTCACATCCGCCAGGCCGAGGCACTACCGTGTCTATTCGGTGCCGAACGAGGCCATGTGGTGCTGCGTCGGCTCCGGAATGGAGAACCAGTCCAGATACGGTCAGTTCATATATACCCACGATGGGAATGACCTGTATGTCAATCTCTTCGTCGCGTCTGAGCTGAATTGGAAGGACAAGGGAATCGTCATCCGCCAGGATACCGAGTATCCTTCCCAGGAAGGGACGAAGCTCACGGTCGTTTCCGGCAAGGGCAAGTTCAAGGTCTATGTCCGCTGTCCGGGATGGATGAAGCCCGGCACCATGACTGTCTCCGTCAATGGCAAGTCTCTGCCGGTTGATGCATCTCCTTCTTCATATTTCACAATCGAACGCAAATGGAAGAAAGGTGACGTCGTGGAGGTCGGCCTTCCCATGACGAACAGGGTTGAGCATATGCCCAATGTCCCCGACTACATCGCCATCATGCACGGTCCCATACTGCTCGGCATGCGTACCGGCACCGAGGACCTGGCCGGCCTGCTGGCCGATGACGGCCGATGGAGCCAGTACGCCGCCGGTACCAAACTTCCGGTGGATCAGGCCCCGATCCTCGTATGCCACAATGTCGACCACATCGGCAACCACATCCGTCCGGTGCCCGGTAAGCCGCTGCATTTCCGTTTCGAGGGCATCCAGATGCTCAATCCTATCGAAGCCGACCTTGAGCCGTTCAGCGGCATCCACGATTCCCGCTACGAGATCTACTGGCTTGCCTTGAATGAGGACGGATACAAGGAATATGTCGATTCGCTTGCACGCAAGGAGAGGGAAATGCTGGCGCTGGAGGCTCGTACCCTGGATGCCGTCGCCCCCGGCGAGCAGCAGCCGGAGACGGACCATCAGCTGAAATTCGAGCGCTCGAATACCGGTGTCACCCGCGACGTCCATTACCGCGATGCATCTCGTGGCGGATGGTTCAGCTACAACCTGGCCACCGGTGGCGTTTCAGAGGGAGTCACCCTCTATGCGAAGTATTGGGGCGCCGCAGAATGGGCTACACGAAGGTTTGACATCTTCGTGGATGACGAACTCCTGCTTTCAGTGGATAATACCGGGAAATGGATGCAGTCCCAGTTCAAGGGCGTCGAGTATCCGGTGCCGGCATCGATGCTGGAGGGCAAGGAGTCTGTGACGGTCAAGTTCCAGGCGGCCACAGGCGCTTCCGTCGGAGGCATATATGACCTCAGGCTGCTGAAGCCGTAAATTGAAAAATTTTTAAGAATGCTTGCATTTGTTCTCGGTATTGCTTAAGTTTGTAGTGAAATGAGAATGAACAACACATGCGCTTGTCTCTGTTGCACCGGTCCCGAGGACAGGTGAGGAGCTTCGTATATGTAATGACGCATATTCCCTAGAGCCCTGCCGGTCCGTACCCGCAGGGCTCTTTTTATGTAAAACACTTAACAATTTTTACCATGATCCATGATTCTTTGACAGAGTTGGTCGGCAACACCCCCTTGCTGAGGATATCCGGCCTCGACGGCCAAAAGGCCGAAATCGTGCTGAAGCTCGAATACTTCAATCCCGGCGGAAGCGTGAAGGACCGCGTGGCCTTGGCCATGATAGAGGATGCAGAGAAAAAAGGTATACTTCGCGAAGGCTCGTCCATAATCGAGCCGACAAGCGGCAATACCGGTGTCGGACTTGCCTGGGTCGGCACTTCCAAAGGATACAGGGTGATCCTGACGATGCCTGAGACCATGAGCCAGGAGCGCCGCAGCCTGCTGAAGGCCCTGGGCGCGGAGCTGGTGCTCACTCCCGGCGCGGAGGGCATGAAGGGCGCTATCCGCAAGGCTGAGGAACTCAGGGATGCCACTCCAGGTGCGGTGATACTGGGCCAGTTCGTCAATCCCGCCAACCCTGCCGTCCACGAGAGGACTACGGGCGAGGAGATCTGGCGTGACACGCAGGGCCGGCTCGACATATTCGTGGCCGGAGTGGGTACGGGCGGAACCGTGAGCGGAACCGGCCGGACGCTGAAGCGCCACGATCCTTCCATCAAGGTCATTGCCGTAGAGCCTGCGACATCCGCCGTCCTCTCGACCGGAATACCTGGTAAGCACGGGATCCAGGGAATCGGCGCAGGCTTCGTCCCGGATACCTATGATGCCGGTACCGTCGATGCAGTGTTGACCGTCGCTGACAAGGAAGCGGTAGCGGCTTCCCGCCTGCTTGCGTCCAAGGAAGGACTTCTTGTCGGCATCAGCTCCGGAGCAGCCTTCGCCGCAGCGTTGCGACTTGCCAGATTGCCGGAAAACGCCGGAAAGCGCATCGTCGCGCTGCTCCCCGATACCGGTGAACGATACCTTTCCACCATTCTTTTTGCTTTTGACACCTATCCCACAGACTGATATGAACATCTCCCTCAACCAGACCGTAGAGCATCTCAAGTCGCTGATGGCCAGCGTAAAAGACTATGTATTTCCGGATTACAGCGAAGTCAGGACGGAGAATGCCGTCTCTAATATCGCCGGCCGCGTAGAGGCCGTCAGCCCTCCCGGTACGGCAGCCGCTTTCATGGAGCGGCTGCCAGTCATCCGGGAACTGCTGGCGACGGACGTAGAGGCCATTGCCCATAACGACCCTGCGGCTTCGGATGCAAGGGAGATCATCTTTTGCTATCCGGCCGTTACGGCCATGCTTTATTACAGGACGGCACACGAGCTTTACAGGCTCGGTGTGCCGGTCATTCCGCGTATGCTGACGGAGTATGCGCACTCCTCGACCGGTATCGACATCCACCCGGCCGCCGTGATCGGAGACCATTTCGCCATCGACCATGGAACGGGTGTCGTCATAGGGGAGACGTCAGTCATCGGCCACCATGTAACTCTATACCAGGGTGTTACGTTGGGGGCAAAGAACTTTTCATACGACAGTGACGGACGTCCGGTCAGGCAGCCGCGACACCCCATTCTGGAGGATTATGTTACCGTTTATTCCAACGCTTCGATACTCGGCAGGGTCACTATAGGAAAAGGATCGGTCATCGGAGGTAATGTCTGGCTCACGCATTCCGTGCCTGAGAACTCCCGCATCCTTCAGGG
>JAFYZE010000068.1 GCA_017548805.1 Bacteroidales bacterium | reverse complement strand
GATCGAGGAAATGGTAACAAGAGTCCAGGCCGCGGAACGGACCGCCATCGGGAAACCCTTCGTGGACTTTACCGTCGTCCAGGATCCGGAAAACCCTGAAACCTCTACGGTCAAGCTCTCCGATTACGTCGGCAACGGCAAATGTGTCCTGATCGATTTCTGGGCTTCCTGGTGCCCTCCCTGCATGAATGAAATGCCCAACCTCGTGAAACTATACAATACCTACCACGGTGATAAGTTCGACATGGTCAGTATCCCTGTCTCGTTAGGCATGGGAGACAGCGTCGCGGCGGCCAAGGATCTGGGAATCGTCTGGAACCAAATCATCAACGCTCCGGATACGATCATGACGGATCTGTACGGCATCATGGGCATTCCGCATACCATCCTTTTCAGCCCTGACGGGACCATCCTCGGGCGGGATCTCGTCGGAGCGAAGCTTGAGGAGGCCGTGAAGGAAGCCTTGGGCGTCTAGAGATTTGCTTTTTTGGCGATTTTGCCATAGATTTACATTCGTATGGCAAGAAAACTCTTTTGCGAAATCGCCCCCTGGGCCTACCGCCTCTCGGTGGAAAAAGGCATCCTGCAGCGCAACCTGCAAGATTTGATACGGAGGACCTCCTTTGCCCGTAAAAAGGGCGGGGAGGATCTTCCGGTTGTTGTCTATCGGCATAACTCCCTCATCCGGCGCCGGCTGGGGAATGTCAACATGCAGCTGCAGGAGAACAAGGCCCAGAACCTGGCTCTCGCCGTCGCGCACCTGGACGGCATCCTCATCCGTCCCGGAGAGACCTTCTCGGTCTGGAAACTCATCGGCAGGACCACCAAGCGCAAGGGGTACAAGGAGGGATTGACCATCGAGCGCGGCAAGCCCTCCCAGGGCATCGGCGGCGGCATGTGCCAGCTGTCGAACCTCATCCACTGGATGGTCCTCCACAGCCCCCTCACCATCACGGAGCACCACCACCACGACGGCCTCGACCTTTTCCCGGATTTCGGCCGCCAGATTCCCTTCGGCACCGGCACCAGCATCTCGTATAACTATCTGGATTACAGGTTCCAGAATCGAACGGACGATACGTTCCAATTGAAGGTCTGGGTCGATGGAGAATACCTCCGGGGCGAATTGCGCGCGACGAATCCTCAGGCCTTTTCCTACCATATCCACGCGGAGAACGAGTATTTCTCCCGCGAGGACGGCGTCGTGTATCGCAATGGGCAGGTCTTCCGCGATGTCGTGGACGTTACCTCTGGCAACTGTGTCGAAAGCACCCTCATCCGGACCAACCACGCCAAGGTGATGTACGACTGCCCTCCGGAACTGATTCGGGAGGAAAAATAAAGAGTCGCTGACCGGAATGGCCAGCGACTTTCAGTATATCGGAAGGGCGGTTATTTCTTGAAGTCGAACCGGATATCTACGGGGACTTTCTCGAGGCCGAGATTCATGACATCCGCGCTGTAGTCAGCGCTGAGTTTGGTGTACTTGTTCTCAAAGGCCGATGCGAACTCGTAATTGCCGGTGGCCTGGGTTTCCAGGACAAGCGCCGTCAGGTCTTCGAGCGCTTTTTCCATCTTGTCGTAGTTCAGCGTATACTGCCCGTTGGGATGGCGGTCGAAGGCGCCGGCCTCGTGCAGATAGTTGTAGATGATGGTATTGGCCCTGCCGAGGGATTCTCCCTCACCGAAGCGCTCCGAGCGAACCAGCGAGGTGAAGAAAGTGGCCAGCGCGTCCTCCCGGGTGAACAGATGATGGATATAGAAGCGGCTCTGGAGTTTGCACACCAGCAGGACGCCGGCGGCATTGGCCTTGATTTCCTCGAAGGTCGATGCGGTATTGCCCAGGGCCTGCTCCACGGTGCCCTTTCCGTTTACGGTTTCCTTGACGCCAAGGCCGTGGGCGACTTCGCGGAAGACGATGTTCCAATAGAACGCGTCCGAGGAAAGATGCGTGACCTCGTCGCTCGCTAACAGGATCTCGCCGGTCGGCGCTACGATGCTGTTGAACTTGGCGCGGATGATATTCTCCAGCAGGATGGTCCGGGTGCCTTTGTCCCGCTGCACGTCCGTGTCGAAGGGCAGGTTGAGCGCGATGACCTTGACGCCCGCATTGGCCTTGCCGGCATAATAGAGCGCGTCGCAGGAGAAGATGTTGGAGCCGGTGCCGGGCTGGAAGGTCTTGTAGGCCGGGTCGCCGGGAAGTTCCTGCTGGAACTCGCCGAGTTTGGAGACGAAGGAGGTCAGCTCCTCGGTCCTGGCTTCATTTTTCAGGAGGACGAACGCCTCGAAAGAACGCTTGATGCCCATCAGCTGGTCGTCGGCGTTCTCGTTGGGGCCGATGACGAGGTCCATCTTGCTGTCGTCCATTTCCAGCCATTTCAGGCTGCTTTCGTAATAATCGTCCGTCTGCAGGGCCTGAGCCTTTGCGAGCAGGTATTCCTTGACGCTGGGCTTGATGGTGATGTCGGCGGCGGCCGTCAGGTAGTTGACGATCTTGCCGATGTGCTCCTTGTAGGCGTCGTGGTACCAGACCGCCTCCAGCGATCCGTCTTCCGCGCGGCGGATCATCGTGTACGGGCTGAGCTTGTCGGGATTGTCCCAGGCCTCGAATTCCTCCTTGGTCATGTCGGCCGGATAGAAACCCGCGCCGGGGAGCCTGTCTCCGTATCCCTCCACGAAGGATGCACCGTCAATGCGGTCCCAAGGGCCGTAATTGATACAGGCGTACTCTTTCTCCTTGAGGTCTTGAATCCCTTCCAGCAGGGCGCTTTTGTCGCCGAAATACTGCTCCCAGTAGATGGCGTCCACCTCGTCGGCGGCGAACCGGTACAGGTTCAGCACTTCCTTGCCATTATCGGTGATGCCGCTTAGGTCGGGTGCCGG
>JAFYZE010000067.1 GCA_017548805.1 Bacteroidales bacterium | reverse complement strand
GTTGCCGTGAACAGACTCTTCGGACATGAATGCTTAGTGAGCCCCTGCCATACTGACGAGTTCCCGACCAAGGCCCGCAGGCCGAAGTATTCCGTGCTTGACAAGACCAAGGTTAAGGAAACCTTCGGGGTTACCATCCCCTACTGGCTCGACTCCCTTGAAGACTGCATATCCCGCCTCAAAACTGAAAAGTAATGAAGACGAAACTGCTTGGCAAGACTCCCGACGAACTGAAGGCGGCCGCCGTGGCCGTCGGCCTGCCGGCATATACCGGCGGACAGATCGCCCAGTGGATGTATGCCAAGCGTGTCCGCAGTTTCGACGAGATGACAAACATCTCGAAAGCGGGGCGTGAGAAACTCGCAGAGAAATATGATCTCGGCGTCAGCGAAGCCATCGGCGTCGCCATTTCCACCGACGGAACGAAGAAATACCTTTTCCCGGTGAACTGCCCGAATGCTCCGGGCCTGGACGCGTACGAACAGTCGCGTCTCGAGGAGCTTGAAAGCGCTGCCGTAGAGGCGGTCATGATCCCGGACGAGGACAGGCGCACCCTGTGCGTTTCCTCCCAGTCCGGCTGCCGCATGGGATGCAGGTTCTGCATGACCGGAAGGCAGGGATTCCACGGGCAGCTTTCTGTCGCCGACATACTGTCGCAGTTCATCGCAGTGGACGAGAGCCATGAGCTTACGAATGCGGTTTTCATGGGAATGGGAGAGCCGCTTGACAATTATGACAATGTCATGCGCGCGATAGAGGTCCTGACCGCGGACTGGGGTTTCGGCTGGAGTCCGAAACGCATCACGCTGTCTTCGGTGGGAGTCCTTCCCAACCTCAAGCGCTTCCTCGACGAATCCCGCTGCCACCTGGCCATCAGCCTGCACAACCCCTTCCCCGATGAGAGGAAGGAACTTATGCCGGTAGAGAAAGCCTGGTCCATCGAAGAGGTCGTACGGCTGATCCGCCGCTACGATTTCTCGGGACAACGCCGGGTGAGTTTCGAATATATCATGTTCTCGGGGCTGAACGACACCAAACGGCACGAGGACGCACTCATCCGCCTGCTCCGCGGCCTGGAGTGCCGGGTGAACCTCATCAGGTTCCACCGCATTCCGGACTTCCCCCATGTTCCCAGTCCCGCACCGGTCATGGAGGGTTTCCGCGACAGGCTGAACGCCCACGGCATCACATGCACCATACGCGCCTCACGCGGAGAGGACATCCTCGCCGCATGCGGCATGCTTGCAGGAAAGCACGGAGAAAAATCAAAGCAATGAAAAGACTGACCATAGCACTCCTTGTCCTCGGACTGAACCTCCTCTGCGCCATGCCGGTTGCAGGGCAGGTCGATTTCCAAAGCTACGACCCCGTCGGAGACTCGATCGTTGTGGCGCGCATGCGGGCCAAGATGGACCGCATCAGGCGCCGCCGCCCCACTGTGGCGCTGGTCCTCAGCGGCGGAGGCGCCAAGGGCGCCGCGCATGTCGGGGTATTGAAATACCTCGAAGAAGTGGGCATCCCCGTTGACATGGTGCTCGGAACGAGCATGGGAGGCCTCGTCGGAGGCCTGTACTCCATCGGTTACAGTCCCGAATTCCTTGACTCCCTGATGCGCACCGCGGACTGGGACCTCGCCCTCAGCGACAGGGTGCCGCAGGAGCTCATTGCCTACAGGCAGAAGAAATACAAGGAGAAATACTTCGCCTCCGTCCCGTTCATCTACGATGTGAAGGACCTCTTCAACCGCAACCCCGAAGAATCGCTCCAGGACCGCAACCGCGGCCTTCACTTCGGTGCAGGGGACGAGTCCGGTGAGCGCACCTTGCGCGACAATCTCTTCGGAAGCCTGCCCTCGGGCTATATCTTCGGACACAACGTCAACAATATATTCAGCGGACTTACAGTAGGTTATCAGGGTTTCGTCGATTTCACGACATTGCCTATCCCGTATTTCTGCATCGCGACCGAAATGGTCTCCGGCCTGGCATACCTCTGGCACGAGGGAGACCTCAACACCGCCCTGAGGTCCACGATGTCCATTCCCGGCATCTTCGCGCCGGTTAAGACCGGCGACAAGATCTTCGTCGACGGCGGGATGCGCAACAACTATCCTACTGACATCGCCCGGGAGATGGGAGCCGACATCATCATCGGCGTCGAGCTCTCCGACAGGGACATGACATATCAGGACATCAACAATATCGCCGACCTCATATGGCAGGCGGTCGATATCCTTGGCCGTGATTCCTTCAAGAAGAATGTGAACATCCCCGACATCACCGTCAAGCCCGACCTCCATGAATTCAACATGATGAGTTTCGATACGGAAAGCGTAGCAGTCATCATCCAGCGCGGGTACGATGCGGCAGTAGCGCATAAGGAAGAGATAGAGGACCTGAAACGCAGGCTGGGGCCGGACGAGACGGAGTTCCAGAGTCCCCCCGCCGTAGACCTCGGACAGATACCCATCGTGCTGTCAGCCATGAGTTTCGAGGGTATCTCACGCGACGAAGCCGACTACCTTATGGGCAAGTTGAGCATCAAGCCATGGGACAGGGTCTACAAGAGTGACATCGAGGAGGCAGTGGCCACCATCCTTGCCACCGGATCGTTCGATTTCGTCCGCTATGAGCTGCTCGGGGAAAGCGAAGTGTTCACCCTGAACATCATCTGCCAGAAAGGTCCGGCCCACCAGGCCGGCATCGGCATGCGCTTCGACACTGAGACCGTCGTGTCCGCACTTTTCAACCTCGGCCTCAACGTCCATCGCATCCGCGGATCGGCATGGGACTTCACCCTGAAAATCGCCTCCAATCCATACCTGGGACTGCATTACAGTATGAGATTCCCCGATTTCCCTACCCTCAATGCAGAACTCAACAACAGTTTCACCAACGCCAACTTCATCACATCCGGGTCATTGGTGCCTGCAGAAGGCGGAATGAATTTCAGGTACGGGAAATTCGCCCAGCGCTTCTATTTCTCCGATCTCAACTGGAAGCGGGCAGATATCAAGCTCGGCATCAAGAACGAGTATTTCGACGTGACTTCCATGCTCTCCGAATCATTCCTTCCGGAAGAATATGACAGGACCAATCTCCGCAACGATTTCCTCGTATTCTTCGCCGAGGGCAGGAACGACACTTTCGACAACGGATATTTCCCTACGAAGGGTTACAACATCGGTGGCTCATACCAGTATATCATCGGAGGTCTCATCACAGAGACCAATCCCGTCCATATCGTCCAGCTGGATGCATCCAAGATAATCCGCACCGGAGGGGTGCTGGACATCATCCCTTCCATATACACCCGCTGCGCGATAGGGCAGCAGCTGCCCGTGGCATACATGAACATCGCCGGAGGAAGCCTTGCCGGAAGGTACATGGAACAGCAGGTGCCGTTCATCGGCATCAACAATGCGGTGCCGCTCAGCGACAAGATGGTAAAGATGGACCTGGACTTCCGCTTCCATCTGACCAGCAACAACTGGCTTACGTTCAAGGGAGGCATAATCAAGGATTCGGACCATTTCGACCGTGACCTGCTGTGGACCGGCGACACGACCTACGGCGTCGGAGCCGAATACGCCTACAACACCATCATGGGTCCCCTCAAGTTCAACGTTCATTATTCCAACCTCACGAACAAGGTCGGGGCATATCTCAGCTTCGGATACGATTTCTAGGCATGGAGAAGGAAAAAGTGCTGCCATACCTGCAGAATCTCTGCGCCAAGCGGGAGTACTGCCGTTCCGAGAT
>JAFYZE010000066.1 GCA_017548805.1 Bacteroidales bacterium | reverse complement strand
GGGACAATTCAGCACGAGCGCCCATACTGAGAAGCAGCATGAGCGCAATGATAATGGTTTTCTTCATCCTGCAGCGTTCTATGCCTCAGAGAACTCTTCCTTGGACGCGCCGCAGAGCGGGCAGACGAAATCAGCGGGAACATCCTCCCACGAGGTTCCGGGGGCGATGCCTCCATCAGGATATCCGGCCTCGGGATCATACTCCCAGCCGCAAAGGTCACATACGTACTTGGCCATTTCCAGTATTATTAAGGGGTTAAACTCCAATGCGCCGGCTACTCCGGCGACTCTACACAAATATAGCAATCCGAATCCATTTCTCAAAACAGTTTGCTATATTTGCACAACACAAAAACCACGCAAGATGACAGTCTCCCTCAACAGCACAGTCAAGTATATCGGAGTCGACGACCTCGACCTCGACCTCTTCGAGAGCCAGTATGTCGTACCCGAAGGAATGTCCTACAACTCCTATGTGATCCTGGACGACAAGATCGCCATTCTGGACACTGCGGACATGCGCAAGGAAGAGCAGTGGAAGGCCAATCTGGCCGAGGCCCTGGGAGGCCGCAAGCCGGACTATCTGGTCGTGCACCACATGGAGCCCGACCATTCCGCCCTCGTCGCATGGGTACTTGACGCTTATCCGGAGATCACGCTCGTTTCGAGCGCCAAGGCCGTCCAGATGCTCGGACAGTTCTTCGAAGGGATCGAGCTGGAGGGACGTACCAAAGTCGTCAAGGAAGGTGATGTCCTCGATCTGGGCTCCCACAGCCTGCGTTTCTTCGCGGCGCCCATGGTACACTGGCCGGAGGTCATGGTGTCGTTCGACGCCGCCGACGGGGCGCTCTACAGCGCAGATGCCTTCGGCAAGTTCGGCGCGCTTTCGCGCTGCGGCTTCTACGGCCGTGATGACGATGACTGGGCATGCGAGGGCCGCCGTTACTATTTCAACATCGTCGGCAAATACGGCGCCCAGGTCCAGGCCCTGCTGGGCAAACTTTCCGGCCTGCCTATAAAGACCATACGCCCGCTTCACGGCCCCATCCTCGAAGACGACCTGGGGCAGTATGTCTCACTCTATGATACCTGGAGCAGATACGCGCCGGAGAGCGAGGGCATCTTCATTGCCTGCGCTTCCATTCACGGAGGTACGATGCAGGCGGCGGAGAAGCTCGCGGACATCCTGCGCGAAAAGGGCGCCAGGAAGGTCGTCCTCAGCGACCTCTGCCGTTCGGACGTGGCTGAAAATGTCGAAGACGCTTTCCGCTACCCTACCATGGTCATCGCCGCATCATCGTATGATGCAGGACTCTTTACGCCTATGTATGAGTTCCTTCACAGGCTTCAGATCAAGGGATACTCCAATCGTAGGGTGGCGATAGTCGAGAACGGTTCATGGGCTCCTTCGGCAGCCCGCGTCATGGTCGAGATGGTCGGTGCGATGAAGGGCATCGAGCTAGTCGACCAGGTCGTCACCATCCGCAGCCGGATGAAAGCCGCCGACATCCCCGCCCTCGAATCCCTCGCCGACGCCATTCTGGCATAATAGCATTAAAGCCGGTCAGGCTGTGCCGCCGGCGAAGCTTTTCCGAAGGTTGAATTACTGCGAAGCCGGCGGCATAGCCTGACCGGATCCACTATCTATTCCACCGTAACAGATTTCGCGAGGTTACGGGGCTGGTCAACATTACGGCCCTTGTAGACGGCGATGTAGTACGCCAGCAACTGAAGCGGCACGGAGACGATGATCGGCATGAGGCAGTCGATGACCGCGGGCACTTCGATCACATAGTCCGCAATGCCCGGCACCGTCGTGTCACCCTTGGCCATCACTGCAATCACCTTTCCGCCGCGTGCCTTGACCTCCTCAATGTTGCTTAGGGTCTTCTCGTAAGTCACGTCAGGCGTGACGATCGCGACTGTCGGCATCTCCGCGTCAATCAAAGCGATGGGCCCGTGCTTCATCTCGGCGGCAGGATAACCCTCAGCATGGATGTAGCTGATTTCCTTGAGCTTAAGAGCGCCTTCGAGCGCAGTAGGATAGTTGTATCCACGCCCCAGATAGATGAAATTGTGGGCGTATGTGAATATCTTGGCGAGGTCTGCGACAGGTCCGCTCAGTTCCAGCACTTCCTTGAGCTTCTCCGGCAGGGAGAGCAGTCCGTCGGCAACTTCGTTGTAGTACTCGGGAGAGACCGTCCCCTTCCGCTCGGCGATGCACAGGGCCATCATGGCCATAACCGTAACCTGGCCCGTGAAAGCCTTGGTAGAGGCCACGCCGATCTCGGGACCGACGTGCACGTACGTGCCGCTGTCCGTCGCGCGGGCTATGCTGGACCCGATCACGTTGCAGATGCCGTAGACAAAGGCGCCAGCCTTGCGCGCAAGGGAGATGGCCGCCAGAGTATCGGCGGTCTCACCCGACTGCGACACGGCGATCACGATATCGTCAGGGAAAAGCACGGGATTGCGGTAGCGGAACTCCGAAGCGTATTCCACCTCGGCCGGAATGCGGCAGATGTTCTCGAAAAGCTGCTTGCCGATAAGCGACGCGTGCCAGGAGGTGCCGCAGGCAACGAATATCACACGGCGCGCCGCAAGCCAGCGGTCAATGTTGTCCCGTACGCCCGAGAGGATGACGCGGCCGCTCTCGGAATTGACGCGGCCGCGGATGCAGTCGACGATGGTACGGGGCTGCTCGTTGATCTCCTTGAGCATGAAAGTGGGATATCCGCCTTTCTCAAGGTCGGAGATGGAAATGTCCAGTGTTGTCACCTTGACATCGGCTTCGCGATTCTCAAGCGTCACGAGCTGAAGCGGTTTGCCCCTTTCAATCACGGCTATCTCGCCGTCCTCGACATACACTATGTCATGGGTGTATTCGACGATCGACGAAGCATCAGAACTGATGAAATACTCGCCCTTCCCCACTCCGATGGCCATCGGACTGCTCTGGCGGGCAGCGATGATCTTGTCGTTGTTGCCTTTCTCCACCACTGCGATGGCATAGGCGCCGACAACTTTCTTGAGTGCGAGCCGGACCGCATCCTCGAGGCTGCAGCCTTCCGTATTTCGGACATACTCTATGAGGTTCACGAGAACCTCCGAGTCCGTCTCGCTACGGAAAGTAACCCCAGCCGCAGTCAGGGCGTCCTTCAGCACGCGGTAATTCTCTATGATGCCGTTGTGGATCATCGCTATCCGCCCGTCGGACGAGAAATGCGGGTGTGCGTTGGTATCATTCGGCTCACCGTGCGTGGCCCAACGGGTATGGGCGATGCCCACCGTTCCGGCGGTATCCTTGTCCTCAAGGAAATGCTCCAGCGCGTCGATCTTTCCCTTGCACTTGTATACGTTGAGCGCGCCGTTACTGCCCACCAGGGCGACGCCGGCGCTGTCGTATCCGCGGTATTCGAGCCTGCGGAGGCCCTTTATCAGTATGGGACAGGCATCCCTGTCACCAATGTAACCAACTATTCCACACATAGTCTATTCCCATTCGATGGTTGCCGGCGGCTTCGACGAAATGTCGTAGCATACACGGTTGACACCCTTGACATTGTTGATGATCTCATTGCTCACGTTCCGGAGGAAATCCGTCGGGAGCTCGGCCCAGTCGGCCGTCATAGCGTCCGTGCTGGTCACGGCTCGCAGGACGACGGCATGGTCGTATGTACGCTCGTCGCCCATGACGCCTACGGTGCGGACTGGCAGGAGTATCGCTCCCGCCTGCCAGATGCGGTCGTAGAGGCCGTATTCGCGCAGGCTGCGCATGAACACATCATCCACGTCCTGCAGGATGCGTACCTTCTCCGGCGTGATGTCCTCGAGTATGCGCACCGCCAGTCCCGGTCCCGGGAAAGGATGGCGGAACACCATATGGCGCGGCATGCCCAGGCTAAGGCCCACCGCCCTCACCTCGTCCTTGAAGAGCCATTTCAAGGGCTCGCAGAGACGGAGTTTCATATCCTTGGGCAGTCCGCCCACGTTGTGGTGGCTCTTGATGACCTTGCCTGTGATATTGCAGCTCTCGATGCGGTCAGGATAGATGGTCCCCTGGGCGAGCCACTTCGCGCCGTCGATCTTGGCAGCTTCGGCGTTGAAGACCTCGACGAACTTCCCGCCGATGATCTTGCGCTTCCGCTCGGGGTCGGACTCCCCCGCCAGGGCTGACAGGAACTCCTTGGAAGCGTCCACGCCCGTCACGTTGAGTCCCAGTTCCTTATAGTCGTTCAGCACGTCCTCGAACTCATGCTTGCGGAGCAGGCCATGGTTGACGAAGATGCAGTTCAGCCTGTCCCCTATGGCGCGGTGCAGGAGTACTGCAGCGACCGATGAGTCCACGCCGCCGCTCAGGCCGAGGACGACCTTGTCGTTGCCGAGCATCGAGCGGAGTTCATTCACGGAACTCTCTACGAAGGAATCGGGAGTCCATTCGCGGCGGCTGCCGCAGATCCCGACGACGAAATTCTCCAGGAGCTTTGCACCCTGGAGCGTATGCATGACTTCCGGATGGAACTGCACGCCCCAGACCGGAGCATCGGAACACTCGAAAGCTGCATATTCCACGCTGTCTGTCGAGGCAGTAACGCGGTATCCAGCGGGAAGCGCGGTGATGGTGTCACCGTGGCTCATCCATACCTGTGAAGGCGCTTCTATGCCCTTGAAAAGGGCGCAAGACGCGTCAATCCGCTCCAACTCGGCGCGGCCGTATTCCCTCGTACCGACCGGCTCCACCTTACCGCCCTGAGTGTAGCTCAGAAGCTGTGCGCCATAGCATATGCCGAGAACGGGCAGACGGCCGAGGAAACGCGAAAGGTCAGGCCTTGCTGCGTCAGCGGCGTAGACGCTCAGCGGCGATCCGCTGAGGATGACGCCGATGACATCCCCGTCCTCCGCGGGATAGCGGTCGTAAGGGAGGATTTCGCAGAAAGTGCCCAGCTCCCTGACCCTCCGGCCTAACAGCTGGGTGGTCTGGGAGCCGAAATCAAGTATGATTATCCGTTGC
>JAFYZE010000065.1 GCA_017548805.1 Bacteroidales bacterium | reverse complement strand
GCGGACCGTACCCGGAATCCGAAAGATGTCCACTGGGTCGAGTATGCGCACCAGGCGCACGTAAAACGTATCGTGACCATCGCCTACTTCGCCCTCGTCAAGATCGGCAAGAGCATCATCCACGACATGGAAGGTACGGAAGCCGTCTGGATCCCCGTGGACGAGCTCCCCGCCCTGGCCTTCGACCATGACAAGATCATCGCCGTGGCCCTCGATTATCTGAGGACCTTCGCGTCCATGGACCCGTCCATCCTGTACGACCTCCTTCCCCGCAAGTTCACGGTCACCCAGCTGCGGAACCTCTACGAGGTTGTTTTCGGAAACAAGCTGGATCCGGCGAACTTTTACAAGAAGATGACCCAGATGCCCTATCTCTCCGCCTTGGACGAGTACGAGCAGGGAGTTTCCCACCGGGCCGCCCGGTTCTACCGTTTCGACAAGAACAAATACAACAAATCCAGATTATAGAATAATGTATCTCCTCGGTTATGACGTCGGAAGTTCTTCCGTCAAGGCCAGTCTCGTAAGCGTCGAGACCGGCAAGTGCGTCGCCACCGCCTTCTATCCCAAGAGCGAAGCGCCCATCATGTCCCGACAGCCCGGCTTTGCCGAGCAGGATCCCGCCATGTGGTGGGGCAACCTGCGTCTGGCCACCGCCGACATCCTGGAGCAGGTGCGCAGCAAGTCCACCCTCCAGAGCAAGACCTTCTCTCCCGCGGACATCAAGGCCATCGGCATCTCCTATCAGATGCACGGGCTCGTATGCGTGGACAAGGACCACAATGTCCTCCGTCCTTCCATCATCTGGTGCGACTCCCGCGCCGTCCCTTACGGGAACAAGGCCTTCGAGGCCCTCGGCAGCGGCTGGTGCCTGTCCCACCTGCTGAACAACCCGGGCAACTTCACCGCCGCGAAACTCGCATGGGTCAAGGAGAACGAGCCGCAGCTCTATGCGCGCATCAACAAGATCATGCTTCCGGGCGACTACATCGCCATGCGCCTGACCGGAACGACCTGCACCACGGTGAGCGGCCTGTCCGAGGGTATCTTCTGGGACTTCCAGGAGAACAAGCTCTCCAAGGAGCTCCTGAACCAATTCGGATTCGACGAGAACATCATCCCGCAGATCCGTCCCACTTTCGGCCAGCAGGGCGTCCTGACCAAGGAGGCCGCGTTCGACCTCGGCCTTGCCGCCGGCATCCCCGTCACTTACCGTGCCGGCGACCAGCCCAACAACGCTCTGTCCCTGAACGTGTTCGAACCCGGTGAGATCGCCTCCACCGCCGGCACTTCCGGCGTCGTGTACGGCGTGAACGGCACCGTGAACTATGACCCGCTGAGCCGCGTGAACACCTTCGCGCACGTGAATCATACGGAGGAGCAGACCCGTCTCGGCGTCCTCCTCTGCATCAACGGAACCGGCATCCTGAACTCCTGGATCCGCCGCAACGTCGCCCCGGAGGGCATCTCCTACGCCGACATGAACAATGTCGCCGCCGAAGTTCCCATCGGCTCGGACGGCGTGTCCATCCTCCCGTTCGGCAACGGCGCCGAGCGCATGCTGGGCAACAAGGACACCGGCTGCAGCATCCACGGCGTGAACTTCAACCGCCACGGAAAGGCGCACCTGATGCGCGCCGCCCAGGAGGGCATCGTGTTCTCCTTCCAGTACGGCATCGAGATCATGGAAAAGATGGGCATCCCCGTCAAGATGATCCACGCCGGCAAGGCCAACATGTTCCTCTCCCCCATCTTCCGCGAAACCCTCGCGGGCGTGTCCGGGGCCGTCATCGAACTGTACGACACCGACGGTTCCGTGGGCGCCGCCAAGGGCGCGGGCATGGGCGCGGGCATCTACCGCGACCACAACGAGGCCTTCGCCACCCTGGAGAAGCTCGCCGTCATCACTCCTTCCCACGAGGAGGAGTACCGCGCGGCCTATGAAAATTGGAAATCAAATCTTTAAACTTTCTAAAAACACAAGACATTATGGCAAAAGAGTATTTCCCGACAATCGGTAAGATCCCGTTCGAGGGCGCTGAGAGCAAGAACCCGCTTGCTTTCCATTATTATGACGCGAACCGCGTGGTCATGGGAAAGCCCATGAAGGACTGGTTCAAGTTCGCGATGGCCTGGTGGCACAGCCTGGGCCAGGCATCTGCTGACCCGTTCGGCGGCCAGACCCGCTCCTACGAGTGGGACAAGGGCGAGTGCCCTTACTGCCGCGCCAAGGCCAAGGCCGACGCAGGTTTTGAGCTCATGCAGAAGCTCGGCATCGGCTACTATTGCTTCCACGATATCGACCTGGTCGAGGACTGCGAGGACATCGCCGAGTACGAGGCCCGCATGAAGGACATCACCGACTATCTCCTCGAGAAGCAGAAAGAGACCGGCATCAAGAACCTTTGGGGTACTGCCAATGTGTTCGGCAACAAGCGTTATATGAACGGCGCCGCCACGAACCCTCAGTTCGACATCGTCGCCCGCGCAGCTCTCCAGATCAAGAACGCCATCGACGCCACCATCAAGCTCGGCGGTACCGGTTATGTGTTCTGGGGCGGCCGTGAAGGCTACTATACCCTCCTCAACACCCAGATGCAGCGCGAGAAGGACCACCTTGCCAAGATGCTCACCGCGGCCCGCGACTACGCCCGCGCCAACGGCTTCAAGGGCACCTTCCTCATCGAGCCCAAGCCCATGGAGCCTTCCAAGCATCAGTATGACGTCGACACCGAGACCGTCATCGGTTTCCTCCGCGCCAACGGTCTTGACAAGGACTTCAAGGTCAACATCGAGGTCAACCACGCCACCCTCGCAGGCCACACCTTCGAGCACGAGCTCCAGTGCGCCTCCGACGCCGGCCTCCTCGGTTCCATCGACGCCAACCGCGGTGACTACCAGAACGGCTGGGATACCGACCAGTTCCCGATCGACCTCTACGAGCTCGTACAGGCCATGATGGTCATCATCAAGAACGGCGGCCTCGTCGGCGGTACCAACTTCGACGCCAAGACCCGTCGCAACTCCACCGACCTTGAGGACATCATCATCGCTCACGTGAGCGCCATGGACGTCATGGCCCGCGCTCTCCTCGTGGCTGCCGACGTCCTCGAGAAGTCCGAGCTGCCCAAGATGGTCAAGGAGCGCTACGCTTCCTTCGACTCCGGCAAGGGCAAGGAGTTCGAGGATGGCAAGCTCACTCTCGAGCAGGTTGTAGAGTATGCCAAGACCAAGGGCGAGCCCAAGGCCACCAGCGGCAAGCAGGAGCTCTACGAGACCATCGTCAACATGTACATCTAATTCCGATTAGATAATTTCACTTTTCACTTTGTAAAGCGGCCGTCCCAAATGGGGCGGCCGCTCTAATTTCAATATTTGACCGACGGTCAGAACATGTCCGTCATCCAGCGCATCACGCTGCCTTCAGAATAATCGTCCAGGAGTGGGACCCAGGAAAAGTGGGCGATCATCGGAGGGATGCCGTATGCCTGCATCTCCTCGTCGGAATAGACGCGCAACTTGTCCTGAGTGGCCCCGAGGCGCTTGCGGGCCTCGGTATAGACCAAAGAGCTCGTGAGCTTGCAGGTCTGGTCGGATGCCGCATGCACGAAATACATCGGCAGGCGAACGAAAGCCTCCGTGTCAATGTCGGCGGGCTCCATCTTCTCTCCGTTCCATTTGTTGACCTTGCCCTGGAAAGCGGCCACGAGATCCTCGACGAACTGTCCGTCGTATTTCTCCTCAACCCTGTGGATGGGGACGATTGGATCCATGGCGCAGCAGGGGATGGCTGCCTTGAAACGGTCCGGGAACTGCATCATGAAACGCATCGTGCAGCCGCCTCCGCTCGAGGCTCCGGCGCAGAAGAGCCTGCTGCCGTCCACCTTGCCTTCCGCTATCAGCGAGTCGATGAAAGCCATCTGCAGGGCGTTGTTCCTGTCGATCAGCTCGATCTTCTCGGGATAGAGGGACGCGCTATAGGAGTAGTTGGGATTGGCTATCGCGAATACGAGAGCGGCGCAGGGGATGCCCTCGGAAGCCAGCGAGACCAGGCAGCGGTTCGCGGTTGCGGCGGTCATGAGGTCCTTGTCATACTCGCCTCCGCCGATCTGCCACACCATGAGCGGCACGTTGGGGATATAGTTTCCGGAGGCATCCTTCGGCAGGTGCAGCATGTACTCGCGCGTTATGCCCGCGAAGGTGAAGCTGCCGGTGATGCAGTCGTCGATGACGGCGATATGCTGCTGCCCGTTCACGTCGGCAGGGCCGATGTTGAGGGCGGAATCCGCTGCGCAGTGAAGCTCCCAAGGCAGATGCCTGAAATAGCCCTCGGAACGGCCGGCCATGTTGAACGGCCTGGCCTCTATGCGCAGCACCTTGCCCTTGCGGCTCACGCTGATGCCGTCGTCGGCATAGTCTGTGGGAGCTTCTCCTGTGGCAGGGTCGACGAAGCCGCCCGCAACGTTGTTGACCAGGTCGAAATCGGCCGCTGTGAGGCCCTTGAGCGAGCGTGCATCCTGCACGGTGACCTCGAGGGCGTCCACCATGAAACCGTTGTCTCCGACTGAGGTGAAGACATCGACGTTCTCCACCACCGCTGCCGGACGCTGTCCGCAAGAGACGGCGGCAAGGAGTGCCGCCGTCATAAGGATCTTATATACTCTCATGGCATCAGATCTTGGTCTCCGCCTTCTGGCGGATGTCATCGGATGCAGAACCGAGCAGAAGCTCGAGACGGCCGTGCTCAAGGGTCCAGGCGTTGGTGTCGACATTCCAGTAACGGAGATTGTCGGCAGGGATCTCAAGCGTGACGCTCTTGGTCTCACCTGCGCCGAGGCTCACGCGCTCGAAGGCCTTGAGCTCCTTGGCGGGCCACTCAACCTTGGAATCCAGACGGCTGACATAGAGCTGCACCACCTCGTCGGCGGCCATCGAACCGGTATTGGTTATATCGAAGGTGACCTTGACGGCTTTCTTGCCTGCGGATACCTTCATGGGGCCATACTCGAATCCTACATAGGAAAGTCCGTGGCCGAAAGCATACATCACCGGAACGTTCTTGGTGTCGAACCAGCGGTAGCCTACCAGCGAGCCTTCGGTATACTTGGACTCTGGCGAAGGTCTCTGGGCCCTGCGGCCCTGCTGGGCGGTTATATCCTGGCGGTAGCGTTCGGTGAACAGGTCGCCGCCGGTGGGATCAGCGTTCGGGAAATTGCCCATCGCGTAAGCGGGGGAATCCTCAAGCTTGACCGGGAAGGTGAAAGGGAGCTTGCCTGAAGGGGCGATGTCTCCGAAGAGAACCTCGGCGAGCGCGGTGCCGCCTTCGATGCCGTTCCACCAGCCTTGGACCATGGCCTTGGAGCTCTTGACGACCTCCTGCAAGTCACAGGGGCCTCCGGAGATGATGACGGTCACGAGGTTGGGATTGGCCTCGGCGAGCGCTGCGGCCACTTCCTCCTGTCCTACAGGGAGCTTGATGTCGCGGCGGTCGCTGCCTTCAGTCTCAATGCTCTTGTTGGTTCCGGCGAAGAAGAATACGAGGTCGGCGTCCTGGGCTGCGGCAACCGCTTCGGCGAGCAACGCCGGATCGGCGGGCTCGTCAATGGCGGTGGCCACGAGCGGGTCGACCGTAGCGGGTGCGGGACCCCAGCGGCGTCCGGGGAAGTTCTTGTATCCGGGCGCGTAAACTATCTCTACATCATTGCCGGCGCGGCGCTGGATGCCCATGAGGGGAGTGACCTCGTAGGGAGATTTCACGCCCGCGCCCACTCCGCCGGACTGGGTGTTCAGGACGGCGTTCTGGCCTATGACCGCAATCTTCTTCACGCTTTTGGAGACGGGGAGAAGGCTGTCGTCGTTCTTGAGCAGGACGATGGACTTGCGGGCTATGTCAAGGGCGGCCTGGCGGCTCTCGGGACGGGAAGCCAGCTTGGTGTTGGCCTGGTCTTCGGCGATGGGCTCGACCGCGAAGCGGACGCGGAGCAGCTCGCGGACCTTGTCATCCACGACCTTCTCGGACAGGACGCCGGCCTTGATGGAGTCGATGACGGGCTGGCCGAGATAGTTGTCGCCGGTCATCTGAACGTTGAGGCCGTGCAGCGCAGCGCCCATGGTGCTGTGCGTGCCGCCCCAGTCGGAGACGGTGAAACCCTTGAAGCCCCATTCGCCGCGGAGGATCTCGTTGAGGAGATGCTCGTTCTCGGAGCAATAGTAGCCGTTGACCTTGTTGTAAGCGGGCATCACGCTCATGGCTCCCGCAACGCGGACCGCAGCCTCAAAGGGCTTGAGATAGATCTCGCGCAGGGTGCGCTCGTCTACCTGGGCGTCGACGCTTCCGCGGTTGGTCTCCTGGTTGTTCACGGCGAAATGCTTGATGCAGGCGGCCGTACCGGCGTCCTGCATGCCGCTCACATAGCCGACGGCAAGTGCGGCCGACAGGACGGGATCCTCGCTGAGGTATTCATAGCTGCGGCCGCCGACAGGCAGGCGCTGGATGTTGATGGCGGGTCCGAGCATGACGTCCTTGCCGCGCAGGCGGGCTTCTTCGCCTATGCCGTTGCCGCAGGCATAGGCCATGTCAGGCGACCATGTGGCCGCAAGTGCCGATCCCGTAGGGAAATAGGTGGCGGAGTCGGTCTGCCAGCCCTTGGGCCTGAAGCCGTCGCCGACTTCCTCGCGGACGCCGAACGGGCCGTCGGCGTACTTGATGTCCTGGATGCCGAGGCGGGGGACTCCTTCGGAGGACATGATGGTCTTGCTGTGGAGCATCTGCACCTTTTCCTCGAGCGTCATCTGCGCGATGATCCTGTCGATCTTCTTGTCATTGACCGTGAGCCGGTCCTGAGGGGACTTCGGGCCCGCGCATGCGATAGTAAAAAGGGCGAGGCCGAAGATTTTCAAAACGTTCTTGTACATGTCTATAGGTTAGATAGTTGTTTTCCGGTCACGAATTTACTTATATATATCTTAAATGGCAAGCGCGTTGAACAATCGGGAACAGATTTGAACATACAGGGTTGCGATTGTAAAAAAGAATCAGCCCGATTCCGAAGGGAACCGGGCTGATCGGTATCAATCGATGAAGGTTACATCTGGGGAACGAACGGTGCGGGAGCCTGTCCCGGAGCGGGATTGGCGCCCTGCTCATGGTAGCTGCCACCCCTGCGGATGCGCTCCAGGAACTGTTCTCGGAGCTCCTCCGGGATGTTGTCGAGGTCGAACTCTGCCTCGGGACGCAGCTGGAAGTTGTGGCGTCCGTCGCGACGGGCCGACCAGCGGGCATACTGCTCATCCGTAAGGATCTTCTTCATCTTCTTCTCGATCTTGATGCGGGCCTTGATGTCGGCCTGGGTCTCCTCGAGGGCTTCGAGGCGGCTCATGGCTACAAGACCCTGCTGAAGGTCGGGATTGTCGGCCGCTTCGGCCGGGAACTCGATAGTCGGCGCTGCTGCGGCTGTAGAGTCAGCCTGCCTCATGCCGGGGAATCCGCCCATACCGGGGCGTCCGCCACCCATGCCCATGCCGGGACCACCGGGACGACCGCCACCCATACCGGGACCACCCATGCCGGGCATTCCGCCCATGCGGGGCACACCGACGCTGTGCATGTGGTTCATACGGCGGTCAAGCTCCTTCTTGTTGAGCTTGGCGATCTTCTTGACCTGCTGGGAAGTGAGCCCGAGGTCACGGCCCATGCGCTCGGCCTGGTAGTTGGCCAGTGCGGTCATGTCAACGACACCTCCGGCATACTGCATGTTGAATCCGCCGCCACCGGGGAAACCGCCGCCTCCAGGAGGCATTCCTCCCGGCGGCCTGCCGCCACCCGGGAATCCGCCGCCGCCCATAGGCGGCTGCGCCGCTGCGGATGCGCAGATAAGCGCTATACCGCAGGCGATCGAAATGAGTAATTTAGCTTTCATCGTGTTATTGAAAAAATTAGTGCGCGTTTTAGTGGTTAGATGCTTTTCACAGTCAAAAGTTTAAATCCCAAAGTGAAAAAAGACCGCGAAAAAGTGCGGTCCAGGTCGTTGAGCGGGATACGGGAGTCGGACCCGCCTCCTTGGCTTGGGAAGCCAATGCACTACCGATGTGCTAATCCCGCATTGCGTTACAAATATAACGATTCTATCGGATATCGCAAAAAACTTTGTACCTTTGAAACAACCGAAAAAGAGCATGCCATGAGATTCCTCCTGATCAATCAGCCGATGTTCAACAGGGGCGATGAGTCAGCCCACAAAGCGCTCGTTTACGCCCTTCTGCAGCACTTTCCAGACTGTTCGATAGAGGTGCTTTTCACCGGGCGTCCGCAGGAGGCGGTGGAGGAGTGCAGGGTGGATGACCCGAGGATGCTCTATACCAATCTCCCCGTGGACGAAAGGTATCTGAACAGCTACCTCCGGCGTTTGGAGCGCAACACGCGTTTCCTTTGGTATTTCAACCCCATTGCCAGGGACATCGCCAGGCGCTGCCGCAAAGCCGACTGGATCATTTCGTCCCCGGGTGACAAGGCCCTTGGGGCGCGCTACGACTGGGACCATCTGTTCTTCGCGACCATTGCCGAATACGCAGGCCGCCACTTGGCGTACTACGGTCGTTCCATAGGTCCGTTCCCGGATGACAGCGTCTCTCACAAGAGGTTCAACCTGCTGTCCCGCAGGGTGTTGAAAAAGGCTGACTTCGTCTCGCTCCGCGATCCGGAGTCGTGCCGCATCGCCGGCGCGATGGGCGTACAGTATTTCCCCACGCTTGACACATCATTCCTCTATACCCCGATGGTCCAGCTGCCGCAGGAGGTGAACGACGCCCTTGGGGAAGGGGAGTATATCGTCCTGGTGCCCAACTATCTCATTCCGGAGGCTAAGGACTTCAAAGGACGCTCCACTCCCTTGCAGGTGAAGCTCTTCTTTGCAGAGCTTTCAAGGCGTATCCTCGAACAGTTCCCGGACTGCCGCATCGCCATGCTTCCGCAGCTTTTCTGCGGGCGCGACTATGCCTCCACGGACTATGCTTTTTTCAAGGATATCGCTGAAGATGTCGCTGACAGCCGCGTTGTGGTCCTTCCGGACACGCTCCCTTCCGAGTGCCACCAGGCCATTATCGCCGGATCGAAGTGCGTCGTGGGTGCCCGCTACCACTCTATAGTGTTCGCCATCAACAACAATGTCCCGTTCGTGACGCTGAATTATGAGGGGAGGATACTCGGCATGCTGGAGGCGCTTGGGAAGCAGGACCGCGTGGTGGACATCACGCTCGCGCTGGAGCCGCCGCGGGGACGCAGGCCGGCGGCCGAGTCCCGCGTAGGCGAGCCTTACGCGAGAGCCCTGACCTTCGAGGCCGAAGTGGCGATCGCACGCATCCTGGACAGGATGCAGCGGCTCGCCCCGGACGAGGAGGCCCGCCGCAAGGCCAAAAATGCCACTACGGAGTGCTTCGAGCGCCTTGTTACCATGATCAAGGAAACCTCCCGTCGGAGGTCCTGAGACATGGCCTGTTTGCCTGTTTTTTCGATTGCTTTATAAGAATGCCCCTTGCTGCTGTGACTCTTTCCTGCAGCGTTTGAGTTCGTCGAATGACCTCCGCAGTTCGCCGATGCCTTTCCATGGGATAGTGGAGAAATGGATGATGCCCTGCAATGCCAGGATAACGCTCTGCGCGATTGCACTCAGGTTCGGGTTGCGGCGCGGATCGGTCACGGCGGTTTTGGCTGTAACGACTTTCAGACGCATGCGGTAGTCTTTGGGCCGTGGCCGCTCCGCACGGTCATGCACGGCGCTGGCAGTCTTTACGACCGCCGCCGTGAAGCCATGGAATGCTGCTCTCTGCAGGAAATCCTTATCCTCTCCGTAGTGCGGAAATGCGGGGGAGAACCCGCCTGTAACCTCAAGACACTCCGCTGAGACCATCCAGTGGGCTGCCATCACGAATGGCACCGGGACCGTTTCGGCATCATCTTTTTCCAGTGCAGCAGCGCAATGTTTCCGGAACTGTGCGTCCATCCTGGTCAGGTTTGCCTCCATCTGCATCGGACTCAGTATTCCGAGCCGTTTTGAACCTTGTCTTTCTTCTTTTCCGGGTATATCCGCGGCCTCGAAAGCCCTGAGCAGCGTTCCGAATGTTTCAGGAAAAACCCAGGCGTCCTGGTTCAGTAAGTAGACGAACCTGTACCCGTGTGCGACAGCATAACGGAACCCGATGTTGTTTGCTGCTCCGAATCCCAGGTTTTCCCGGTTTTCTGACAGGATCACATCCGGAAGATGCTCCCTGATCCATTCCGTCGTCCCGTCCTCGGATCCGTTGTCAATCACCATGATGTCGGTCGGGATTGCGGATCCTTGCGCAGACCGGAGGCAGCGCTCTATCCATTTCTTTCCGTTGTAGGTTACGACTATCGTCAGAATCTCAGCCATTTTCTCCACGCTCCTTTTGCAGTTCCTTGAAGTATTTGGTGAACAGTTCCTTGGGTGTCTTACTGGTAAAGATGCTCCTTGTGATGTTGCGGTAGGTGAGCAGTTCCGTACGGCGTGCGGGGGACGGCCTCAGCGCCTGCGCGACAGCGGCTTTGACGCGTTTGCCGGATTCGGCGAGCCAGACGGGCACGGCCAGCAGCAGATATTTCCAACGGCGGAAGCCCGAGAAATGCATCAGAGACCCGCGCACGGCCGCAGGCCTGGTGGCACGCATCATACGCGAAGCGGTAGTGCGCCACTTATGCACCACCTGCGCAGAAGTGTCCACATAC
Source organism: Bacteroidales bacterium (assembly GCA_017548805.1). The sequence goes on along the minus strand of JAFYZE010000065.1, from coordinate 2,282 downwards.
AGGCTGTAACCCTTGCTGCACGCGAGCGTGCCCAGCGCTATGTCTTCCGGCGTGAAAAAGAACCTCTCGTCGAACCATCCGAGATCCCGGAAAAGGTCCGTAGGGATGAGGAATGCAGCCCCGGTGATGTTCCAGCTCCTGAAGAGCTTGCGCCCGTCGATGACTGCGTCCGGCTCCCTGCCGGCCGTTATGTCTATGGGCTCCTTGAACAGGTGCCACTGCTGCATCACATAGTGCCGGGCGGGGTAGGGCGGACGGCCGCACAGCTGCAGCGAGCCGTCTGCGTTCAGCAGCGTCGGACTCACTATCGCAGTCCCTTCCGGAAGCGCCCCGAAATCCTCGAACAGACTGTCGACCGCAGGACCCGGCAGCTCCGTATCGTCGTTCAGCACGAAGCAGTACCGGCCCTGCGCCCGCCTGAGTGCCAGGTTGTTGTTCTCCGAAAAGCCGCGGATCTCGTCGCTCACGATAAAGGTCACCCAAGGGAAATCCTCCCGTGCCTTCGCCAGCCCTTCGGGCGGATACAGATACGCCACCACCAGCACCTCGTAGGAGACCTTGACGGTCGTCCTGCGTATGCTCTCAAGGCACGGATAGAGATTGTCCGGCCTGTTCATGCACACTATGACGATACTGACATCCACCATATCCCCACAAATATAGCGTTTTGCATCCGAAATCCCAATTCCCGCGCTGCCATATTGGCAGTTGAGAACTATGTGGGAAACTTTGGGCAATGATTTTGTTAATGTCGGTTGAAATGAGTAAATTTGCATGATTAAGCTTTAAAAGATATGGCATTTGCAAGCATCATAGGTAAATTGTTCGGTACCAAGGCTGACAGGGACATGAAACAGGTCAAGCCGATCCTTGACAAGATCCTGGCCGGGTACGACAGCATAGACAGTCTTTCCAACGACGAACTCCGCGCGCGTTCAGCCGCGCTCAGGGACAAGCTCCGCGAAGTCGAGGCCCCGTTCGAGGCGCGCATCGAGGAGATCCGCCAGGCCCTTGAGGGCGACCTTCCCGTCTCCGAGAAGGAAAAGCTCGCGACCGAGTCCGACAAGCTCGTCAAGGACGAGGACGAGGCCATCGAGAAGTGCCTCGACGAGATCCTCCCCGAGGCCTTCGCCATCATGAAGTCAACGGCACGCCGCTTCGCACAGAACGAGTTCATCGAGGTGACCGCCACCCAGTTCGACCGCGACCTCAGCATCAACCATGACTTCGTCCACATCGAGGGCGACACCGCCGTCTACCAGAACCACTGGGTTGCCGGCGGCAACGAGATTACCTGGGACATGGTCCACTACGACGTGCAGCTCATCGGAGGTACCATCCTCCACCAGGGCAAGATCGCCGAAATGGCCACCGGCGAGGGCAAGACCCTCGTCGCTACGCTCCCGGTCTTCCTCAACGCCCTCGCCGGCAAGGGAGTCCATGTCGTGACCGTCAACGACTACCTGTCCAAGCGTGACTCCGAGTGGATGGGACCGCTCTACATGTTCCACGGCCTGTCCGTGGACTGCATCGACAAGCATCAGCCCAACAGCGACCAGCGCAAGCGCGCATATGACTGCGATATCACCTTCGGTACCAACAACGAGTTCGGTTTCGACTACCTCCGCGACAACATGGCCACCCGCGCCCAGGACCTCGTCCAGCGCAAGCATCATTACGCCATCGTCGATGAGGTCGACTCCGTGCTCATCGACGACGCCCGTACCCCGCTTATCATCTCCGGTCCGGTGGCGCAGGCCGAGGACGACGCGCAGTACATGGAGTTCAAGCCCTATGTGGAGCGCCTCTACACCAGCCAGCGCGCCCTCGTGAACCAGTGCCTCAACGAGGCCAAGAAGCTCATCGCCGCAGGCGACGAGGCCGAGGGAGGCAAGCTCCTCCTCCGTGCCCACAAGGGCCTCCCGAAGTACCAGCCCCTCATCAAGTACCTCAGCGAGCCCGGCATCAAGGCCCTCCTCCAGAAGGTAGAGAACTACTACATGCAGGACAATGAGAAGGAGATGCCGGTCGTCACGGACGAGCTCTTCTTCGTCATCAACGAGAAGCAGCATTCCGTCGTCAAGACCGACAAGGGCGATGCCATGCTGGCCCGTTCCGTCAATGACGACAACTTCTTCGTCCTTCCGGACGTCGGCGCCCGCACCGCCGAGATCATGGCCGAGAACATCTCCGCCATGGAGAAGCAGGAGAAGAAGGACGCCCTGATGGAGGAGTTCTCCCTCAAGAGCGAGCGCGTCCACGTCGTGGAGCAGCTCCTCAAG
>JAFYZE010000064.1 GCA_017548805.1 Bacteroidales bacterium | reverse complement strand
GCCATCTGCTCGTCGGTGACGGCCTCGGCCGCGATGCGCTTGAGGGTGTCGATCCAGGAGTAGCCGACGCCGTCGGAGAACTGCTCCTTCTGCCTCCAGGCGATCTCGTCCGGGATAAGGTCGGCGCACGCCTCGCGCACTATCTTCTTCTCTATGATCTGGCCGGGGCACATCTTCGCGGCCGGGTTCAGGCGCATGGCCACGTCCAGGAATTCCTTGTCCAGGAACGGGACGCGTCCCTCGACGCCCCAGGCCGCGAGGCTCTTGTTGGCTCTCAGGCAGTCGTAGAGATGGAGTTTGGAAAGTTTGCGGACCGTCTCCTCGTGGAATGCGCGTGCATCCGGAGCCTTGTGGAAATACAGGTAGCCGCCGAATATCTCATCGGCACCTTCGCCGGAGAGCACCATCTTGATGCCCATCGACTTGATGACGCGTGCCAGAAGGTACATCGGCGTCGAGGCGCGGATGGTCGTGACATCGTAAGTCTCGGTATAATAGATGACGTCACGTATCGCATCCAGGCCTTCCTGGATGGTATAGTTGATCTCGTGGTGGACGGTGCCGATGTGCTCGGCGACCATGCGCGCCTTGTCGAGGTCGGGCGCGCCCTTGAGGCCGACGGCGAAAGAGTGCAGCCGCGGCCACCATGCGCGCGTCCTGGAGTCGTCCTCGATACGCATCGCGCTGAACTTCTCGGCTATCGCCGAAATGACGGAGGAGTCGAGTCCTCCGGAAAGCAGCACGCCGTAGGGGACGTCGGACATCAGCTGGCGCTTTACAGCAGACTCCAGCGCAGCACGGAGCTGCGCCGGGTCGGCGGGATTGTCCTTGACATTTTCATATTCGGTCCAGTCGCGCCTGTACCAGCGCTTCATGCCGGGCTCGCGGCTCCAGTAGCAGTGGCCGGGCAGGAAGGGCTCGTAGCGCTCGCACTGGCCTTCCAGGGCCTTCAGCTCACTGGCGACATAGACCTTGCCGTCTGCGTCATCGAAGCCGATATACAGGGGAATGACTCCGATGGGGTCGCGGGCGATAAGGAATGCGTCCTTCTCCTCGTCATACAGGGCGAAGGCGAAGATGCCGTTGAGATCCTCCAGGAAGTCCGGGCCCTTGTCGCGGTACAGCGCGAGGATGACCTCGCAGTCGCTGCCCGTACGGAAATCATACTTCCCAGCATAGCGGCGGCGGATCTCCTGATGGTTGTAGATCTCACCGTTCACTGCCAGCACCTGCTTCCCGTCAGGGGAGAGGAGCGGCTGTCCGCCGGACTCCGGGTCCACGATGCTGAGGCGCTCGTGGGCCATGACGGCACTCCCGCCGCACCAGATACCGCTCCAGTCCGGCCCCCTGTGCCGAAGTTTGCGGCTCATCTCAAGAGCCTTCCGGCGCATGGCGTCGGACTGTTCGCGAATGTTGAAAATGCAAGCTATTCCACACATGATCCTGCTGTTTTATCTAATCTTTTTAAGGCTGCAATGTGATGCCTACTACCAGGTAAGCGGCGTTGCTGCAAGGGTTGAAAACCACCTGCGTGAACAGGGGAATGGAGAAGGTGTCAGTCACCTGGATATCCTTCGCAGCTGTCAGCGCCAGGTTGACGAGGCTGAAACCGTCCGTGCCGTAGAAGTCCGTCGCGAAGGGGACGATGCCCGCGGTGGCGGTCCAGTCGACGTCTCCGATGGAGAACGGGACGCTGGCTTCGAGGTAGCTACTGTAAGCAAGTTTTCCGGACTCGTCCAGGCTGTCGTTGCCGGCGAAATTGGTGTACCACTGCAGGGAGGCGAAGCCGAAGTCATAGCCGGCATTAGCCTCGAACACATGGTTGGTGCAGCCGGAGCCGTAGGCGAAATAGCGGTTGTCCGGGTCGAGGCCGGAGTCGAACCAATAATCGGTCACTCCGATGTTGAAACCTCCTACGGAGTAGGCAAACGTCAGGTCGAACTCCCTCGTGTCGAGGGGATTGCTCAGGCCGACGGACCCCCAGGCCGACAGGCTGAGGCCCTTGAAGCCTATGCCGAGCGTCGGCTGTACCGACACGCCGCCGAGATCCTGGCCGCGCCACACATAGTGGCTGACGATGTCCGTACCGAGCGTTGTTTCGACCGCGTCTTGTGCCCCTGCGGTCACTGCTCCAGAGAGCAGCATGATAATGGGGATGAATATCTTTTTCATAGTCGTTCAGTTTTAGTTGTAGCAGCTCTCGCCGTGTTCGTAGATGTCGAGGCCTTCGTCTTCGACGCGCGGCTCGACGCGCAGGCCGTGGAACTTCTTGATGCCGAAGAACAGGAGGAATCCGCATACTGCGGCCCAGAGGTCGATGACCAGGATGCCCAGGCACTGTACTCCGAAGAAATGCCATCCGCCTCCGTAGAAGAGACCTCCGTCAGTGGCAAGAAGGCCGGTGAGGACAGTACCGAGGATACCGCAGACTCCGTGTACGGACGATGCGCCTACAGGGTCGTCGATGTGCAGCTTATGGTCAATGAACTCGATTGCGAATACCAGCATGATGCCGCAGAGCAGGCCGATGACGACGGCTCCCCATGGCGACACGAGGTCGCATCCGGCCGTGATGCCGACCAGACCTG
>JAFYZE010000063.1 GCA_017548805.1 Bacteroidales bacterium | reverse complement strand
CTACCTTCCGAGAAAAAACGGGAATAACCTTCCTCCTTGAGCTTCAGCATCAGCTCGACCTTGTCTTCGCGTGCATTCCATCCGAGGTCCGAAAGCATGTACACGACATGGGGTTCACCGTCGAAAAGGTAGGCCATCACATCTGCGGAACTATTGCACTTGACCTCGCGGCCACTGACGGGCGAGAACGTACGCCCTATACGTGCGAAAACAAGCCGCAGATAATCATATATCTCCGTTGTGGTGGCAACGGTCGACCGCGGATTGCGGATGTTGACCTTCTGCTCGATGGCCACCGCCGGCGGGATGCCGTCGATGCTCTCGACATCAGGCTTGCTCATCCTCCCGAGGAACTGCCTGGCGTAAGACGACAGGCTCTCGGCGAAACGGCGCTGGCCCTCCGCGAAAAGCGTGTCGAAGGCCAGCGAGGACTTGCCGGAGCCGGAAATGCCCGTCACCACCACAAACTTGCCGCGGGGGATCTCCACGGTCACGTCCTTGAGGTTGTTGACCTTGGCCCTTCTGATGACGATGCTTCCGTTGTCTGCCATATTCCGGATGATTGGAACTGCAAATTTACTCAAAATTCCTATCTTTGCCTAAATTGTTGTTCATCATGAAAAGATTTGCAAGGATGGCATTCACAGCTGCATGCGCGGTTCTCGCGCTCTCTTCGTGCCGGCATGATTCCGCCGCCGACGGAGGGTTCAAGTACCTTATCGACGAGTTTGCGGACCTCCGCATCATGAGGTACAGGATCGAAGGATGGGAAGCTCTCAGCCTTCAGCAGAAAGAATATGTTTATCACCTCTCCGAGGCGGCCAAATGGGGCCGCGACATATACTGGGATCAGAACGGGCGGTACAACCTGCGGGTCCGCAAGATTCTGGAGAACATCCTCGAGAACTACGACGGGGACCGTGACTGCGACGAGTTCAAGGATTTCACCGTTTACGCAAAGCGCGTGTTCTTCTCGAACGGCATCCATCATCACTACGCCGAGGACAAGTTCTTCCCCGGATGTTCTGAAGAATATTTCATGAGCCTGATGCAGGCCGTCGGCGACGGTGACCTGTGCGGGGAGATGATGCCGGTCATCTACGACCGCGGCTTTATGCCTTCGCGCAAGTCGACTGATCCAGATAGCGACATCGTTGCCGCATCGGCCGTCAACTTCTACGATGGCGTCACACGTGACGAAGTCGAGCGCTATTATGCTTCCATCGCCGATCCCTCCGATCCCGAGCCCATCTCCTACGGTCTCAACACCAAGGTCGTCAAGGATGCCAGCGGCCGCGTAATCGAGCTTCCCTGGAAGTCCGGAGGACTCTATGGTGAAGCCATCGACCATATCATCGACGAGCTCGAAAAAGCCGCCGCGGTGGCTGAGAACGACCTCCAGAAGCAGTACATCGCCACGCTGGTGGAGTACTACCGCACCGGTGACCTGCGCCTGTGGGATAAATACAATATCGAATGGCTAAGGGACACCCTCGGCACCGTGGACTTCGTGAACGGTTTCGTCGAGGACTACAACGATCCCCTCGCCCGCAAGGGCGCCTGGGAGGCCCTTGTGAATATCAAGGACCACGAGGCATCCAAGCGCAGCGACATCCTCAGCGCAAACGCGCAGTGGTTCGAGGACAACTCCCCTGTCGACCCGCGTTTCAAGAAGCCGCAGGTGAAGGGAATCAGCGCAAAGGTCATCAACGCAGCCTGCCTCGCCGGCGACTGCTATCCTTCCACCCCCATCGGCATCAACCTCCCCAACGCAGACTGGATCCGCAGGGACCACGGTTCGAAGAGCGTCACCATAGCCAATATCACGCACGCGTACGACTATGCGGCGCAGGAGTGTCCCAAGAGCACCCTGACCGAGTTCGCATGGAATGAGAAAGAAATAGAGCTGGCCAAGAAATACCTCACCATCACCGATGAGATCCATACCGACCTCCACGAGTGCCTCGGGCATGGCTCCGGCCAGCTGCTGCCCGGCACTTCGCCAAATGCCCTCGGCGAATACAGCTCAACGCTGGAAGAGGCCCGCGCCGACCTCTTCGGCCTGTACTATTGCGCCGACCCTAAGATGGTGGAGCTCGGCATCATGCCTGACGCCGAGGCCTACAAGGCAGAATACTCCAATTACATCCGCAACGGCCTGATGGTGCAGTTCAGCCGCGTCGAGCTCGGCCGCCCCAACACCGAGGCCCACATGCAGAACCGCAAGCTCATCTCGGAATGGTGCTACGAGCGCGGCCTGGCGGACAAGGTGATCGAGAAGAAAGTCCGCAAGGGCAAGACCTACTTCGTCGTGAACGACTACAAGGCCCTGCGCGGACTGTTCGGGGACCTGCTTGCAGAGATCCAGAGGATCAAGTCGGAGGGCGACTATGAGGCCGGAAAAGCCCTCGTGGAGAAATACGCAGTCCACATCGACCCTGTCCTGCACAAGGAAGTGCTCGAACGCTACGCCGCCCTCAACCTGAAGCCGTACGGCGGTTTCGTCAACCCTGACATAGTCCCAGTAGTAGAAAACGGCAAGGTGACGGATTACAAGGTGGAGTATACCGACGACTATCTCGGCCAGATGCTGAAGTATGGACGGGAATACTCGGCTCTTTAAGGATTACGCCTATTACCTGAAGATAGAGCGGGGCCTGTCGCCGAATACGGTGGCGGGCTACTGTTCCGACATATCGCTTTTCTTCGAAGAGAGCGGGCTGGAGCCCGCAGCCGTCCGCCCCGCGGACATCGTGGACTATCTGTCCGAACGCTCGGACACCCTGTCAAAACGCTCGCAGGCCCGCCTGCTCAGCGCGTTCCGCTCCTTCTTCGACTGGATGATCCTCGAGGGCGCGGTGAAGGAGAATCCCTGCGACGGAGTCGACTCCCCCAAGATAGGACGATACCTGCCGGAGGTCCTTTCCGTGCAGGAAGTGGACGACATCATCGCATCCGTCGACACTTCGACTCCGGGAGGCCTGAGGGACCGCGCAATACTCGAGGTCCTCTACGGCTGCGGCCTGCGCGTCAGCGAAGCCGCAGGCCTGCGTATTTCGGACATTTTCGCCAAGGAAGGATTCCTCCGGATTGTGGGAAAAGGCGACAAGGAGCGCATCATCCCCCTAGGTGAAATGGCAGCGGAGGCCCTGGAAGCATGGTACGGCGCCCGTCCCGAGCCCTGCCGCGGCTATGAAGACTTCGTCTTCCTCAACCGCTTCGGCAGGTCCCTCAGCCGCGTTTCCATTTTCAACATGGTCAAGAAGCAGGCTATGCTCGCCGGGGTGAGGAAGGAGATCTCCCCGCACACTTTCCGTCACTCCTTCGCCACGCATCTCGTGGAGAACGGCGCGGACCTTCGCGTCGTGCAGGAGATGCTCGGACACGAAAGCATCCTGACCACCGAGATATACACGCATATGGACTCGTCCTCATGGCAAGGCTCGATTCTTGCACACCATCCGCGGAGAAAAGAAAAAAATATCTAACTTTGTCCTTGTTATGAAAAGGGTCACAGCCAGGATAGTCATTGCCCTCGCCGCGGTTTTCTCGCTGGTGAGCGGATGCCAGTGTTCCAGGATCAACCCGGAGAAGCCGCGCCAATACGACAAGGTTCTCATCCTCTATTCGGCGGGATACAACTCCCTCAGGAACTACCTTTATGAGGATATCCAGGACCTCAAGAACGGTTACGCCCCCGGCATCAGGGACGATGAAGCTTTCCTGGTCGTAAGCCATCTGGCGGTCAGCCGCGGGGATTACAGCACCACGACCTCTCCCCAGCTCATCCGTGTCTATTCGGACAAGAAGAAGGGCGTCATACTGGACACCCTCAAGTCATACAACGGCAATCTCTCGGAGAAGTCCACGATGAACACCATACTCTCCGACATCAAGAAACAGTTCCCCACCTCGCATTACGGGATGGTTTTCTCATCCCACGCCACAGGCTGGATGCCTGTCGGGTATTACAACAATCCCGAGTACTACGAGCCTTCCCAGTCCGCAGGACGCAAGGGCTCATCAGCGCACGCCCTTCCGGACGGCGCCTATCCGTACATGGAGCCCGAGCTGCTTCCCGGAGAGCCCCTGACCAAGAGCCTGACCATGACCAACTCCGTCTCCACGGCCATTGAGATGGAACTCATCGATTTCAAGGACGCCATCCCGATGCACCTGGACTATCTCCTGATGGATGCATGCCTCTGCGGCGGCATTGAGGTGGCATACGAGCTGAAGGATGTGTGCGACCAGATCGGTTTCTCGCAGGCGGAGATCCTCGCCGACGGTTTCGATTACAAGAACCTCGCGGGACATCTCCTCGGAACCAAGGGGACGGACACCCGAGCAGTGGTCGACGACTATTACCAGCAGTACGCGGCCAAGACAGACAGGAACGACCGCTCGGCCACCATCTCCCTTGTCGACTGCACCAAGCTGGACGGCCTGGCATCCCTCTGCAAGACCCTCTTCTCCAAGTATGGAGCAAGTATCGACGGCCTCAATCCTTCGTCCGTACAAAGGTATTATCGTAACAAGAACCACTGGTTCTATGACCTTGAGGACATCCTGGTCAAGGCCGGCGCAAGCGATGCCGAGCAGCGCTCCCTCACGGGGGCTCTGAACTCATGCATCCTCTACAAGGCCGCCACGGAGTCATTCCTGTACAGCTACGGAGGATTCAATATCGAAACTTTCTGTGGTTTAAGCATGTATCTCCCCTGCAACGGGAGCGCTTTCCTGAACAGTCATTACAAGGAACTCGCATGGAACAAGGCGACGGGACTTGTTGATTAACAATTTTATTCCTATATTTGCGCCCGCATTTTAAAAGCCGTCGGGCTTTTGGTGCAATGGGGCCCCGGCAGGTCCGGGGCTGAGTAACACATTTTAATACTTTAAAAAATGCAGCATTTTGAATTGAAAGGCCAGGTCCGTCAGGTCGGCAACAAAGCGGTCGTCAAGGCCTACCGCAAGCAGGGCGTCGTCCCTTGCAACCTCTATGGCCTCGGTATGGAGAACATCCTCTTCACCGTGGACGAGAAGGAGCTCAAGGCTCTCACCAACACTCCCAAGTCCTACATCGTCGACCTCAAGCTCGACAACGGCAAGTCCTACAACGCAGTCCTTCACGAGCTTCAGTTCCACCCGGTGAGCGAGCGCTGCCTCCACGTGGATTTCCTCGCAGTCAATGAGGAGAAGCCCATCGCCATCAAGGTCCCCGTCATCATCACCGGACACTCCATCGGCGTCCAGCAGGGTGGCAAGTTCACTCAGAACTCCCGCTTCATCCGCATCAGCGCCCTCATGAAGGATCTCCCGGATGACGTCACCGTCGACATCTCCAGCCTCGCACTTGACAAGAAGATCAAGGCCGGTGACCTCAAGTTTGACAAGATTTCCGTCATTTCCGACAAGGATACTATCATCTGCGGTGTCAAGTCTACTCGTAACATGGTGGCTCAGGAGACTGCTGAGTAACCGGAAGCCTGTTGAGGATCCTGGTATGAACTACCTTGTCGTCGGATTGGGAAACATCGGCGCCGAGTACGCTTCGACCAGGCACAACATGGGATTTATGGTATTGGATGCCTGGGCTCAGGCATCCAATCTTCTTTTCGAGACCAGGCGCTACGGCAGCGTGGCGGAGTGCTCCTACAAGGGCAGGAAGTTCATCCTCCTCAAACCTTCGACATACATGAACCTCAGCGGTAACGCCGTCCGTTACTGGATGCACAAGATGAACGTCCCGACGGAGCGTATCATCGTCATCTGCGACGACCTCAACCTCCCTTTCGGGACCGTCAGGATGCGCACGCAGGGCAGCGACGGAGGGCACAACGGGCTCAGGGACATCGAGGACGCACTCGGCACCCAGGAGTACGCCCGCATCCGCATAGGGATAGGGAACGGATTCGCCCGCGGAGGCCAGGTGGACTACGTTCTCGGCGAGATCGACGAAGAGCAGAAGGAAAAGATACGGGAGCTTAGCGGGGACATCATCGCCGGCATAAAGGAGTTTGCCACCGGAGGGCCCGGACGCGCGATGAATTGTCTGAATGCAAAAAAAACCTAATTATTTGGAATTGAGGATAATAATTTATAACTTGCACGAAAGAACCAATCCCCTGTCAGGAATCAATTACAAATTATAAGTATAAACCTCAAAATTATTGAAAGATGAAAGAGCTTGTCGAAAAAATCATTGCTGAGGCCGCTGTTTTCCAGGAGAACGCTGTCGCCCAGGTAGCCAAGGGCAACAAGGCCGCAGGCGCCCGCGCCCGCAAGGCCGCCCTCGACCTCATGAAGGACCTCAAGGAATTCAGGAAGGTCTCCGTCGAAGAGGCAAAGCAATAAATTTGCAAAAAAACGCATCTGTGATGCAACGTTTCTAAGACCTTTTGCATCTATATATCAGGTTTAGGTTTTAGTACACGTCTAAGAGTCGGGAAGCCGTGAGGTGACCGGCTCTTT
>JAFYZE010000062.1 GCA_017548805.1 Bacteroidales bacterium | reverse complement strand
ATCCTGCCGCCGGGCTTTGCTATCATGCTCAGGAGAACTGCGAGATTTACGTGATTGATCCCGCCAAACCCGAAACTCACTCTGGTCGTCCCGTTCATTATATTACCGAGAAAGCGACAGCAGGAATGGAAGAGTTTGCCCGTCTCATCGGTTTCGACCTTAGCAAATAACTTTTGTCATATCTTTTTTGACTCTACGACGGCTGCCAAATCTGACACGCTGTCAGTGAAACAGTTGGACAAACTGCCATTTGCGTGACATTTACGCATAAAATTTGGAAGTTTCAAATATTGGCATTATTTTTGCGTAGTTTTTACGCAGACTTATAAACACAAAAGCCAATGAGAACATTCCACCTTACATTCAACCTCGAAGCTGACGGGGCCTGGTACATCGAATTCCCTGGTTATCCCTTTGCTCATCACAATCTGATGATGGTCGCAGGAGCCGACATGCTCTGCGCCTATGTCGCCCGCCTTCAGGGACGGACCGACAAGGCGGTCGTCGACGTCACCCTCAATGACAAGCATCTGGAGAACAGGGATCCGGACCTGGTCCTGGAGCGGGTCAAGAAGGGGTACGGAGCACACTACCTAAATTATACTAAGGAAGGGGTGGCTCCAAGAATCGAAGCGAACGGCAGGGAGAGGGTTATTGACACCTCCTGGCTCTGCCCCGTCACCCTGCTCGTCCTGGGATCCTATCCCAAGAAGATCAATCTCTACGTACCGAACAACATCAATGCTTAATATCAGGAAACCATGAACAACTCTAACACGACGAACACCATGAACACCAACAACGAATCCAAGATTTACAACCTCATCATCCTCGACGAAAGCGGATCGATGGGCCACATCCGGATGCAGGCGCTGTCCGGAGCGAACGAGACCCTCCAGACAATACGCATGGCCCAGAAGGAGAATCCCGCAGACAACCATATGGTTTCCTTCGTAACCTTCGATTCTCACCCCGGCCGTCCTGCGGTAAGGCCGCTGATTCTTTGCGAGAAGATCGACGCGGTAAAGGACATCGAGCCTGAACAGTACCAACCGTACGGCGGGACTCCCCTCTACGATGCGATGGGGTTCTCCATCACGAAACTCAAAGAGATCGTGAAGGAAGGCGACCATGTGCTCGTGACCGTGATCACGGACGGATACGAGAACAGTTCCACGCATTTCAACGCCGTCATGATCAAGGAACTGATCGACTCCCTGAGCAAGCAGGGATGGGCGTTCACCTACATCGGAGCCAACCAGGACGCCCACATGACCGCATCCGGACTGGGAATCCGGAGCGCGATGGACTTCGAGGCTTCGGCGGAGGGCTCTTCCATGATGTGGCACAAGATGCACTCAGGGAACCGCGAGTTCTACAAGAAAGTGCGCCAGAGCAAGGAGAAGGGCATTGAGTTCGACTACAACGAGGATTTCTTCGCGGAGAAGCAGGCTCTTGCCCGGGTCACCCCGCATCACATTTCCGACCTGCAGAACGGTGAGGTCTTCGTCTTTGGCAGCAATCTGGCAGGTCATCATGACGGAGGAGCCGCCCGCCTGGCGATGGAGCGCTTCGGCGCCGTCTACGGCCAGGGCGTTGGTCTTCAGGGCTCCAGCTATGCGATCCCGACTATGAACCTGTCCCTGGAGGAGATCGCCAAGTATGTCGAGGAGTTCATCTGGTTCGCGGATTGTCATCCCGAGATGAAGTTCCTCGTGACCCGGATCGGCTGCGGCGTCGCCGGGTTCAACGACTCCCAGATCGCCCCGCTCTTCGCGAGGGCCTACGGTCTTCCGAACGTCTGCCTTCCTGCTGAGTTCTGGAAGGTCCTGTCTTATAGATATGGGAGGTAACCCCTTCCATATCTGCTTGATTCCACATATCTTTGTATACCCCACCATTTTTAACACTGACGAATTATATGATTGGCGCAATAATCGGAGACACCATCGGATCGGTGTACGAGTTCAACAATACGAAAGACTATGACTTCACCCTGTTCAACAGCGAGAGCGGCTATACGGACGACTCGGTCATGACAATGGCCGTAGCGTCGTGGTTGTTGAAGGACAAGAAGCTGACCTACCAGGGCCTCGAAGATACGATGGTGGAGTTCGGCGAGAACTGTCCCTGTCCTATGGGAGGCTACGGAACCGGTTTCTACCGCTGGCTCTTCAGCCCGGACAGACTGTGGCAGTTCGATGACCGGTATGGGGAATCCCCTTACAGGTCCAAGACCGGCCGCCACCCATACGGGAGCTACGGAAACGGTTCAGCCATGCGTGTCAGCGCTGTTGGCTGGTTCTTTGATACCCTTGAGGAAACGGAGCGCGTGGCCGCTATCTCAGCCGCTATCACCCACAATCATCCGGAAGGGATCAAGGGAGCGCAGGCTACGGCGGCATCAGTTTTCCTCGCACGTACAGGAAAGACCAAGGAGGAGATCCGTGACTACGTCGAGAAGACTTACGGCTACGACCTTCATAAAAGCTGGGAGTACTGGCATCCTATCTACGGTTGGGAAGACAGCTGCCAGGGGACGGTTCCTCAGGCAATCATCGCGTTCCTGGACTCGACTGGTTTCGAGGATGCTATCCGGAAGGCAGTATCACTTGGTGGTGACTCGGATACGCTGGCCTGCATCACCGGCGGCATTGCCGAGGCATACTACAAGGCAATTCCGAAACACATGGTGGACAGGACACTTGGCAATATGCCAAAGGCCCTGCGGGATTTGATTGATGAATTCCATGCCCGGGTGAACTACCCGGAGATTTGTAAGATTGAGTAGGATTCCTAGAACTCCAACTGGAATCCGCTGCTTTTCAGCCTGTCATAGTTATCCTTGTCAAAGCGATACTTGACAGGCGTTCTTGTACCATGGCGGGGCGTTCCGTCATCCACTTCGGAAAGGATCTCGTAATGCTTCATCTTGTTGGCAAAGTTCCTGCGGTCGAACTTGACCTCCAGGATCGACTCGTACAGGTTCTGAAGCTGAGGGAGCGTGAAGACCTCCGGGAGGAGTTCGAAACCGACCGGCTCGAAATGAATGTCCCGTCTCAGATGAGAGAATGCGTCACGTAGAATCTTATCATGGTCAAAGGCAAGAGAAGGAACGTCTGAGAGGGAGAACCACTCAGCCTTGTCGGCATCAGTATCCGCCTGGACATCTGCGAGCTTGACCAGCGCATAATGGGCAATGGTAATGACACGTTCCCGGGGATCACGCTTGATATCGCTGTAGCT
>JAFYZE010000061.1 GCA_017548805.1 Bacteroidales bacterium | reverse complement strand
TTCGACTTCCGGATACATCACCCTGACGGATACATACTGCTCTTCGGAGAGGCCTCCGCACCAGATGGGACGCTTGTTGTCGCCGAAGAATACCTTGTCGAGATACTTCACGGCCGCTTCCACAGTCCCGTACGGCACTGCACTGGCATCAATCCCACGCCTGCGCAGGCCAGCATAGCGCTCCAGAAGTACGGCGGTGATGATGGGGGAGCTGTCCATACCCTTGAACCATGCGAATCCTCCGTCCTCGTCACGGCAGGCCATCAGCGCAGCCAGAAGTTCGGAGTCGGATTTGACCTTCTCGATCTGCGAACCCAGTTTGGCGGCCATCAGCCTGACATACAGGGCTTCAGATAGGTCAAGGGCATTTTCTGATGCGGGCTCCGCCTTTGTGGGCAGGGCTTCCTTGACCATCTGCAGCAGGGAAATGTCCTTAAAAACAGCATCATCAGCCGAAACGTTGACGAATTCACCCTTAAGCTTTGCGAGCAGTTCCTCCATCGACTCACCGCTGTGCAGAATGGAAGAATGAGCCTCTGTGAGCGTCTGTACCGCCTTGTAGACAGGTACGCTCACGAACACGGCGTCGGAGCCGTTGCCCTCACCGTCGGCAATGAAGGTTAACTTGATGCCGAGCTCACTGATGTCCGGTACCTCGATTTCAAGATCCTCGGAGAGCGCGCCGTGCGGCTCAAGCGTCACAGGTTTCACTATACTGCGTATGGGCGCGGTATTGCGATAATCCTTTCCGTCATAAAGGTCGATGCGCAGCCGCCCGGCCAAGGTCTCGTCCACGCTGCTGGACAGCGATGCCTTGACGAAGTAACGGTCTCCAGCATAGAGGTACTGAGGCTCGACGAGCGAGACCTTGGCCGGGACCGTCACGACCATCTCCTGACGCAGGACAGCGTTGTCCATATCCTTATTGTGCGCGAAGAGCTGGACGAAATAGGTCGAGAGCTTGTCTGCATTGGTGAAATCGAGCCTGATCCTTCCTTCGGAATCCGACCGGAGGAAAGGCTCGAACGCCACGGTCTTTGCGAAATCCTCGCGCACGGCGATATCCGCGCCCATATCGGCGTCCATCATCGCATCGTCCTTCGCGGCCTGGGCCGCATAGCCCATGACGACGGTCTCTCCCAAAGCTTCTTCCATTTCAATGGCTTCCGGCATGGGGGCGGCTGCGATCATGTCTGCGGATGCATTGGACGCCGTCTTGAACATCACTCCTCCGGCACGGGTCCCGCGCGTCATGATTCTATAATCTGTTCGGTCCATTCCTGTGGTGGAGCGGATGCTGACGGATGGCCCGGCAGGGCCACGCATCAATATGCGGCTCCAGCGGTTGGCCATGATGCGTTCGCTGGATTTGTCAAATATGGTGGCGACGCACTCTACGCCGGGCTTTGTGGAGATTTCGAAGGAATATGCGGTTCCCGGGGCAGTCTTGTCCAGGAACCTGGTGAATGCCAGGGGCAGTTCAAGTCTCTTCGCACTCCGGTCGAACTGACGGGAGAATGAGAATTGCCTGTAGTCCTTGAAATAGACTACATTGACCCTTACGACATCGGGAGCGCCTTCCGGCCAGTTGAAGCGTACGGTCTCGAGCGAGCCCGCTTCGCCCTTGAGGCCTGTCAGATGGACCATTTTCGACCCGAGGACGACATTGCCGGTGCCGTAGAGCTCCACGACGGCCCATACGGGCCCGTCAGTGGCTCCTATCTGCACCGTGACCGCTCCCTCCTCGTCCGAAGCATTGAAGAAGCTCAGCACATCTGCGTGAAGCTCAGAGTCCCCTTCCTTGACTTTCAGGATATCATATACGACGGTGGATTTGATATCGTTGCCGAAAACATCCTTGTCCGTAGCAACCGCCTCGAACACATAGAGCCCGGAAGGGGAGCCTGAAGTGTCCAGATCCAGTATGTCTCCAGGAGCTGCCTTGCCGGAAGTAAGGACCTTGTCACCGGACTTGAGGGTATAGTCGATCCTAAGGGATTTGCGGTTCTGGTTGACACCCTGCCGGTAGGTCTCGGTATGGAGGCTCAGTTTAATGATGTCTTCGGAGACTACACCCCATTCGTAACTCTCGTTTTCGCGCCAAACATGTCTTTCCTTCATGGAAACATCCGCATCGGTGCGGTTCTCAAGTCTGGCGGAGAACGGAATCATCCTTTGTACCTGACGGCCGGTATTCCATTCAAGAGTCTCGCCGGTGGCGTCCGAGACGCCCACGCGCACGTTATAATAGAGGTATTCCTCTTGTCCTGAGAGAAATGAAACGGTGAAACGGCCGTCACGGTCAGGGTGCAGCACACCCTCGCTGACGACCTTGCCGCCGCCTTCGCTCACTGTGTAGCGGATGTCAGCAGCGGTCAGCGAGTGCCCGGAATAGCTCTTGAGTGTACCCTTGACTTCGATGCTGTCCCCTGGGAAATACAGGTTCGGATCAGGGTCGAAAGTCAGGTCAAAAGTCGGAAGTATGAATTCGTCGACGCGGATACTGGCGGAAGCCAGCTGCCTGTTGCCGTCGAAAACGACAATGCGGAAAATGCCGCCGCGCTCCTGCCGCTCAAGGAGGAACTCTCCGGCGGCGGAGCCGAACTCTCCGGTCTCAAGTTCCAGTGTGTTGACAATCTTGCCCTGTGCGTCGAACAGCTTGACAGTCAGCTTCCTGTCCGCCTGTGTGTGAATCTTTTCAGCCAGGTCGCCATAGTACGTGACGACCTTGAAACGGACTGTCTCGCCCGGGTTGAAGGCACTGCGGTCGACGTAGATGGAGGCATATGCCTGTTCGTCGGCTATCCTCTTTGTCTCACCAATACTGGCCAGGCTGCACTCCTGGGTCTTGCGGAGCGTTCCGTCAGCGTCCATGAGAGAGATGACGATGCGGTTTTTCCATCTGTCAGACAGGAACTTGCCGGTGAAATCCTTGGGCAGATAGGTGAAGCCCTCCTGCATGTCGAAGTCCTTGAGTTCGGCCAGGACCTTGTCCTTGTTGTCGAGCAAAGTAATGTCTGCCTTGCGTACAGGCTCGCCGCTTTTTGCCTTGGCCACAAAGATAGCATAGCCCCGGGCATCCTCCTTATGCGCGGCGGATAGACCGTAACGCTTGTAGTCCTGCACTGAAGATACCTTGCCGTCTTTGCATTCTAC
>JAFYZE010000060.1 GCA_017548805.1 Bacteroidales bacterium | reverse complement strand
CTTATGACAGGGTCGCGGTATTCGCGCTGCCCGAGGCCGTCAAGGAAGTGGACAGATTCTTCAAGTAATGGCCTCCTACCTCCAGATCGAGAACATATCCAAGTCTTACGGTCCGAAGGTTCTCTTCGAGAATATCGGATTCAACATCAATGAGGGCGACAAGATCGCCCTCATTGCTCCGAACGGCACCGGAAAGACTTCCCTGATGCGCATCCTCGCCGGGAAGGACAAATCCGACTCTGGCGGACGCATCATGTTCCTGCGGCAGATACGCATAGCCTTCCTGGAACAGGAATATGATTTCGATCCGGCCAAGACCGTTTTCAGGCAGATAATGGATGCCTCCTCTGACTTCACAGAGAGTCTTGACGAGGAGAGGCTGTTCGAGTACGAACTGCGCGTGACGCGCATCCTGACCGACTTCTCGCTCAGCGGGGACCGCATCATGGGCGATCTTTCCGGAGGCGAGATCAAGCGCGTGGCGTTGACGCAGATGCTGGCCTCCGAGGCAGATTTCTTCATCATGGACGAGCCCACGAACCACCTCGACACGGATGCCATCGAGTATCTGGAGAGCTATCTCTCGCACTCACGCTGTACGCTGTTCATGGTCACGCACGACAGGTATTTCCTCGACAGGGTCTGCAATACCGTGATGGAGCTGGACCATGGGGCCGTCTATATCTACAAGGGCGACTACGAAAACTACCTGGTCAAGCGTCAGGAACGCATTGACAATTACAACGCAGAGACCGACAAGGTCAGGAACGTCCTGCGCAGGGAGCTGGAGTGGATACACGCCACGCCCTGCGCCCGTACGGGCAAGGCCAAGTACCGCATCAATGCCTTCCACGAGTTGAAGGACAGGGCGGAGCAGGTCTATTCCACGAAGCAGGTGAGCATAGGCCCGGAAGTCGGACAGGCGTCCCGGCTGGGCACCAAGATCATCAACTGCAAGGATGTCAGTTTCTTCTACGAAGGAGACTGCTACCTCTCGCATTTCACATACAATTTCCAGCGTTACGAGAAGGTGGGTATAGTGGGGCGCAACGGCGTGGGAAAGAGTACCTTCATCAACCTGCTGACAGGGGCGCTCTCCCCTTCCTCTGGCGAGATTGAGCGCGGAGAGTCGCTGGTAGTCGGTTATTACCGCCAGGAAGGGATGTCGTTCGACGAGTCGCAGACCGTGCTCGAGACGGTGAACGACACCCGTCTGCTGGGGCAGTTCCTGTTCACGCACGACATGCTCAACAACCGCATCTCGCGCCTTTCCGGAGGCGAGAAGAGGCGCCTGTACCTGCTGACCGTCCTGATAAAGCAGCCCAACCTCCTGATCCTGGACGAGCCGACGAACGACCTGGACATTGTGACCCTGAACATTTTGGAGGAGTACCTTCAGGAGTTCAAGGGAACGCTTGTCATCGTCTCCCATGACCGGCATTTCCTCGACAGGCTTGTCGACCACCTGTTCGTCTTCTGCGGCGACGGCGTCGTCAAGGACTTCATCGGAGGGTACAGCGAGTACCGCAGCTACATGAAGGACTATGAGGCTGAGCAGAAGCGCGCGGCGGAGGCTTTGAAAAAGCCCGCCACGCCGCGCCAGGCCCCGGCGGAATCGAAACCAGCCCGCCGCAAGCTTACCTGGAAGGAACAGCGCGAGCTGGAACAGCTGGAAAAGGAAATGGAGGAGCTCAATGCCGAAAAGGGGCGCATCGAGTCGCTGCTGGCCGGAGGTTCCGCATCAGTTGATGAGATAACTGCGGCCTCCGCCCGTTTCGGAGAGGTCAAGGACCTCCTGGACGAAAAAGAGCTCCGTTGGCTGGAGCTCTCTGAAATCGCAAACGGATAGACTATTCGTGCGTGGCGAAGCGCTGCTCCGCCAGCTTCTCGTATTTCGTGCCCGGCCGGCCGTAATTGGCATAGGGATGTATGGAGATACCTCCTCTCGGCACGAAGAATCCCGTCACTTCGATGTATTTCGGATCCATCAGTTTGATGAGGTCCTTCATGATTACATTGACACAGTCCTCGTGGAAGCCACCGTGGTTGCGGAAACTGAAGAGATACAGTTTCAGGCTCTTGCTCTCCACCATGCGGACATCGGGAATATAAGAGATGCGTATCTCCGCGAAGTCAGGCTGCCCGGTGATAGGACACAAAGTCGTAAACTCAGGGCAGTTGAAGCGTACCCAGTAATCGTTGTCACGATGTTTGTTCTCAAAAGCCTCCAGCACTTCGGGAGCATAATCGTTCTTGTATTCGGACTTGCCGCCCAGGGCATGCAAGTTCTCTTTCTCTCTTTCGTTACTCATATTGGACGTCTGTTTCTTTTTTCTTGATGATACGGACTACAAGCGCGGTGAGCGGGAGGGCGACCAGCTCGTACAGAGTCTTGCAGATCACCTGCGTCAGGACGATGGTTAGGATGCCCATGATGGGCATGATGCCTGCGAACACCATGGGGAAGAATATCAGAGAATCAACGGCCTCGCCGCCGAGCGACGAGAGGATGGCACGCCAGCCGAAGCCCTTCTCCCCCGCCCTTTCCTTCATCAGACTCATGATCTTTGCATTGACGGTTGAGCCGGCGAAGAATGCGAGGAGCGAGGCCACGGCAGTGCGCGGGGCCAAGCCAAAGAGGGAGTTGAAGGAATCCGAAAGTGAACGGTTGTCCTCGTACAGAGGGGCCGGAAGCTTGGTGACCAGGCCGGCCATCAGGCTGACGAAAAGGCTCATGATGAAGCCCATGATGATGACCTTCATCGCGGCCTTATAGCCGTAGACTTCTGTCAAACAGTCATTTACGATATAGGATATCGGAAATATCAGGATGGCTCCGGAGAGCTGGAGCGGAAGCGTCCCCACTTGCCATGTACGGGGTACGAAAAGGTTGGAGGACACGAGGCATACGCAGAATATCACTGCGAGCCACACGTAAGTAGTGGAATGTTTCATTTTCTTGTTTTTATAGTGGTGCCAAGTACACTTGACCGGAGGCTCACCTCCAATCTCGCCGCAAAGATAGAAAAAAAATATGACAAAGTGTCAGTCTATGCGTATTGGCAAATTATTTGTGTCCGCTGGACAGCGGAATTGAAAACAAAAAGCATTATATACTATGGCAAAGGAAGAGAAAAAACAGGCTGAAGAAGCACAGGATATCGAACAGGAAGTCCGCCAGGAAGAGCCGCAGCCCTCAAAGAAGGAACTAAGGAAAGAGCAGAAGAGGATCGAGGAGCTGGAAAAGAAGGTTGAAGAGCTGGAGAAACAGCTTGGGGAGAGCGGCAAGAAGGCCGAAGACATGGAAGTCCGCTACAAGGATGCGAAGGATGACTATCTCCGTCTGATGGCCGAGTTCGAGACTTTCCGCCGCCGCAGTGCGGAGGACAGG
>JAFYZE010000059.1 GCA_017548805.1 Bacteroidales bacterium | reverse complement strand
GTATCCTCGATTTCCTCGGAGCAGAGGGCAACCAGGCCGATTCCAATTTCGTCAAGCAGTTCAAGGTCAACCCTGAGCTCATGAACGACGTGTTCAACAGCTTCCTTGACAAGAGGGAGCAGTACACCTCCGCACTTGCCGCCGCCGAGGAGAAGAAATTCTTCGACGACAATGCCAAGAAAGACGGCATCATGACCACCGAGAGCGGTCTCCAGTACAAGATCATCGAGCCCGGCAGCGCCGTCAAGCCCGGTCCTCAGGACACCGTCCTCGTACGCTACAAGGGTTCCCTCCTCGACGGTACCGTCTTTGACGAGGTTCCCGCCGGCGAAGAGCCCATCCGCCTGACTCTCGACCGCGTCATCCCCGGTTGGACCGAGGGTCTCCAGCTCATCGGTGAGGGTGGCAAGGCCGTCCTCTACATCCCTTCCGAGCTTGGTTACGGCAGCCGTGGAAGCGGTATGATCGAGCCCAACTCCACCCTCGTATTCGATGTGGAGCTCGAGAAGGTCTTCCCTTACGCCGATCCCAGGATCGACCTTGAGAACTAAGCCATGACTCTCGAACTCGAAGGAAGGATCAAGACGAAACTGCCGGCCCAGGGAGGGACAAGCGCCCGCGGAGCCTGGACCCGGCAGGACTTCGTCGTGGAATACCAGGACGGGAACTACATGTCCGAGGCTTGTTTCTCCGCATGGGGACAGGACCGCGTCGACGAGCTCGCAAGGTTCGCCGAGGGAGATGCCGTGAAGGTGTCTTTCAACGTGCGGGCACGCGAGTACGGCGGCCGTTGGTACAACGACCTCCGTGTCTGGCGGCTGTCCGCTCCCGGAGCGCCTCAGGCCCAGACTGCGCAGCAGGCCGCATATCCGGCCGCGCCGCAGCCCCAGGCTCCGGCGGCTCCCGCCGCGCCGGCCCCGACCATCGACGACATGCCGATGGACATCGGGATAGGCGAGGACGACCTTCCGTTCTAGATTTCCAGCCAGCGGATGGAGGCGTCACGGCGCCACCATGTAAGCTGGCGTTTGGCATAATGACGGGTGTTCCGCTGGATAAGCCCGACGGTTTCGTCCAGGGAAGCTTTCCCGTCCAGATAGTCGAAAACCTCCTTATAACCAACAGTCTGAAGTGCGGTCAGATGGCGGAAATCCGCCAGTGACCGCACTTCTTCAATCAGGCCGTCGTCCACCATCTGGACGACGCGTCTGTTTATACGGTCATAAAGGGCTTCGCGCGGCCGCGTGAGGCCGACTTTCTCGATCTCGAAGTCCCTGACGGGAATCTCCGGACGTTCCTTGAAAGAAGAATAAGGCTGTCCGGTGGTGAGGCAGATCTCCACCGCCCGGAACACGCGGTTGACATTGGACAGGTCCATGGTAGCATACGCCTCCGGGTCGAGCCTGGCGAGATCCTCCTTGAAGGGCTCCAGGCCTTCTTTCTCCAGCCTTTCCATCAGTTCCTTGCGTACGGAAAGGTCGGCGGTGGGGACATGTCCAAGGCCGTTGCAGACGGCGTCGATGTAGAACATCGAGCCGCCGGTCATGACAAGCGTTTCGTGCCCCTCATCGAACAGTTTGTGGATTAGCTCCAGCGCATCGGTCTCGTATATGCCGGCGGTGTAGTACTCCGTCACCGACTTGGTGTGGATGAAATAATGCCGCACGGCTGCAAGCTGTGCGGCTGAAGGGACCGCGGTCCCTATGGACATTTCCTTGTAAATCTGGCGAGAGTCGCAGGATATGACGGGCGAGCCGTACTTGAGGGCGAGGTCGATGCTGTAGTCTGTCTTGCCTACAGCGGTCGGTCCCAGGACGATGATAAGCTTCCTGCCCACGGCCGGCGCGGATCAGAGAGTGAGGTCCTCGCTGCCGTCGAAGATCTCCATTCCGTCCTCGTCGTCCCTGAGGCTGCTCTCGTCTTCTTCGTCGTCATCCTCGTCCTCGTCGTCCGCTCCTGACAGGTCCTCGTCGCCGTCGTCCTCGTCCTTGAGGGCGCTGAGCAGGGCGTCAAGGCTCTTCTTGCGGTTCTTGTCGCTCTCGCTGGGGAGATGGCGCTGGTCGTCCGGAAGGTCCTCGAAGGCGATGTAGCCGTTCTCGAACTCGATGGGGTTGGGCCCCTTGGAATCGGCAAGCACGGGGCAGGACTTGGCGGAAGCTTCCGGCACCGCCCCCTCGAAGCTGATGTTCACGCTTTTCTTGTTGGTGACATCATAGAAATACACGAAGGACTTGATCCCTTTCTTGACGATGTCCGCGACCGTGATGTCGTCGACGGCGCCGTTGCCGAGGTCGAAGAGACCGTAGCGGGCCACGACGGCGCCCGAGGCGTCGAAGGCCTTGAATAGGATCAGCTGGTCCTGAGGGAACTCCATGTCGGCCCTCATCTGCTTGTGGAAGGTGTACAGGGTGTTGTCCGCGCTCAAATGATAGATACGGTAGAACCCCTTGATGCCGGTAAGGCTCACCTTGAAGGAATAAACCATAATCGTTCGCTTTTCTGCATTTCGGCACTCAAAGGTACAAATTATTTCAACACACGCGCCATCGGAGTTGCAAATAAAGTACAAATTGACTAAATTTGAAAAAGCAACGGACTTCGCCCAGATGCAGATTAAGGACACATACGCGAGCATCGCCTCCCGTTCGGACGGTCTCTTCAAGGACAACGGGAGCCGCTTCATCGCGCAGGCCTATCCGGTCGAAAGCGAAGGGGAGGTGAAGGATATAGTGGAGCGCATCCGCAAGGAGTATCACGACGCCCGTCATCACTGCTATGCGTACCGCATAGGCCTCGACGGTTCTTGCTGGCGCGCCAGCGACGACGGCGAGCCCTCCGGCTCCGCCGGGCGGCCGATACTCGGCCAGATCGACTCCGCCGGCCTCAGCGACATCCTTGTCGTCGTGGTGCGGTACTTCGGAGGCATCAAGCTCGGCATCCCAGGCCTGATCCGCGCGTACAAGACCTCCACGGCCGATGCGCTGGCGCACGCCGAAGTGGTGGAAAAGGTCGCAGGCAAGGACTTCCGGGTGAGTTATCCGTACCTGTCCATGAACGCCGTCATGAAGGTCGTCAAGGACCTGTCGCTCCCGCAAAGGGACCAGTCCTTCGCCGCCGACTGCAGCATGGTGCTGCGGGTGCGGCTCTCGCAGGAGGCTGCCTTCCGCGAGAGGATGTACGGGATAGAAGGATTATCCTGCGAAGAGCTTTGAATTTGATAGTTATTTTTGTGTTTGACAAATACATTTGCTAACTTTAAGATATTTACCAAACAATTGTTTATTGCATACTATGTCTAAAGTACATGTTTTCAATGCCGGCCCCTGCCTTCTTCCGCAGTCCGTCTATGACGCTTCGATCGAAGCATTGAAAGATTTCAAGGGCACGGGAGTGTCCGTACTCTCCATCTCCCACCGCACCAAGGAGTGGGAGGCCACGATGAACGAATGCCGGGCTCTCTGGAAGGAGCTCCTCCATATTCCCGAAGGATACGAAGTCATTTTCCTCGGAGGCGGCGCAAGCCTCGAGTTCCTCTATGTCGCCATGAACTTCCTCGAGAAGAAGGCGGCTTACCTTGACACCGGCGTGTGGGCTCACAAGGCCCTCAAGGAGGCCCAGGGCATAGGCGACGCCTACGCCATCGCCTGCTCCAAGGACAGGAACTACACCTACATCCCGAAGGGCTATGAGATCCCCTCTGACCTGGACTACCTCCATATCACCACCAACAACACCATCTACGGCACCGAGATCCATGAGGACATGGACTGCCCCGTCCCCCTCATCGCCGACATGTCCTCCGACATCCTCTCCCGTCCCGTCGACGTGTCCAAGTACACCATGATCTACGGCGGCGCCCAGAAAAACGCCGGCCCTGCGGGCGTCATCTTCGCCATCATCAAGAAGGATGCGCTCGGAAAGGTATCCCGCTACCTCCCCACCATGCTCGATTACCGCACCCATATCGACAAGGAGTCCATGTTCAACACCCCGCCGGTGTTCTCCATCTTCGTGATGAACGAGACCCTCAAGTGGCTCAAGGGCCTGGGCGGCGTCGAGGAGATGCAGAAGATCAACCAAAAGAAGGCCTCCACGCTCTACGCCGAGATCGACCGCAACCCCCTCTTCACCGGTACCGCCGAGGTCGAGGACCGTTCCGTCATGAACGTCTGCTTCGTCATGGCCCCCGGCTACGAGGCGCTTCAGGACGAGTTCTTCGCCTT
>JAFYZE010000010.1 GCA_017548805.1 Bacteroidales bacterium | reverse complement strand
CATCTACGGTACACACGATCTCGTGGCCGCGGGACACGGCGATCTCCTCGATCATATGGCCCATCCGGCCATAACCTATGAGCGCAATCTTCATTACTAACCTTGGTTTTACACTACTTTTACAATTTTAATAATAAAAAATTTTATTAACAAGTTTTTTCGTATAAAAAACCATTTAGCTGCAAGATTGCTGCATAAGATTTCACTCCAGATACAGGCCTGACCCGTAATCGAAAAGGTCCGGGCAGTCGGCCAGGAGAGGATGGTGCCTGTCCTTTTCGGAAAGTATGGCATCCTCCGCGGACACGCGCCAGTCGATGGCAAGTGCGGGGTCATTCCATGCAATGGCCGACTCGGCCTGGGGGGCATAGTAATTGTCGCACTTGTACTGGAAAACCGCATGCTCCGAGAGCACGCTGAAACCATGCGCGAAGCCCCTGGGGATGAAAAGCTGCCTGTGGCTGTCCGCGGTGAGCTCGACCGCGACATGGCGGCCGAAAGTCGGACTGCCGCGGCGGATGTCGACTGCAACGTCCAGGACGGTACCTTCGACGACGCGGACGAGTTTGCTCTGGCTGAAAGCCCCTTTCTGGAAATGCAGGCCGCGCACCACGCCGTATGAAGAACGGCTTTCATTGTCCTGCACGAAGCGCACGGGGCGCACGAGGGCGTCGAATTCGCGCTGCGACCATGACTCGAAGAAATAACCCCTGGAATCCCCGAAAACCCTGGGCCCGATGATCACGACATCCGGGATGGCAGTCCTGATTATCTCCATGGCTATGCTATCTGGGGACGGCCGGGACGCTGCGGGCGGCCGGCGTCGTCAAGGACGCGTTCCTTCATCTTACCGGCCTGGAGTTCGTCGTATGCCTCCCTGTTGCGGTAGATGTCGATGGCTGTGAAGATGGCGGACATCATGGAACGGGGATCGGCCTCGTCCCGTCCTGCCATCTCGAATGCAGTACCATGGTCCGGCGAAGTGCGGACGATGGGAAGCCCTGCAGTAAAATTGACTCCGTCCTCGAACGCAATGGCCTTGAAAGGCTCCAGGCCCTGGTCGTGATACATGGCAAGCGTGGCGTCGAAGCGGGTATAAAGCCCGGCGCCGAAATACCCGTCGGGAGAATAAGGTCCGAATGCGTCGATGCCTTCCTCGACGGCCTTGGCGACGGCGGGCGCTATGATGCGCTCCTCCTCGTCGCCGAGCAGGCCTCCGTCACCGCTGTGAGGGTTGAGGCTGAGGACGCCGATCTTAGGCGAATCGACGCCGAAATCCCTGCGGAGCGACGCGTCCATGAGGCGGAGCTTGCTGAGGATCTTGTCTTCCGAAATGCTGTCCGGAACTTCGCGGAGAGGAATATGTCCGGTAACAACACCGACCTTGAGTCGCTCGCTCACCATGAACATGGTAACGTCAGTCACTCCGAAGGCATTCTGCAGATACTCGGTATGGCCGGTGAATCCGAAGCCCTGCGACGAGATGACCTTCTTGTTGAAGGGAGCGGTGACGAGGACGTCGATGTCACCTTTCTTAAGGTCCTCGACCGCGCTCTCCAGGCAGGTGATGGCTGCCTTGGCGGCATCGGGATTAGGCTGTCCGGGCTCCACATATACGTTTTCGGGCAGGCAGTTGACTATGTTGACGCGGCGCTGGTGGGCGTCAGCAGCCGAGGAGATGACGTTGGTGTCTATCTGCTCGAGGTTGTGTATGGTCTTGCGGTAGAAGCCGAAGAGCTTCGACGAGCCGTAGATGACGGGCGTGAAGGACTCAAGGATGCGTGCGTCGGCGAGGGCCTTGATGATGACCTCGTATCCGATACCGTTGCCGTCTCCCTGGGTGATACCCACCACGAGTTTCCTATTGTTGCTGTGCATATGGTTCAAGTATTGATTTACAAAGATAACAAATTTTCCTCAGAGCGGAATCCGGTATCCTCCGGGAGCACCTCGCCGCGGGCTGCGGCCCCTGCCCCGGCATCCACGGCGAGGGCGTCGCAGCGCTCGTTCTCGGGATGGCCGGCATGGCCCTTGATCCAATGGAAGGTCACGCGATGCCGGGAATACACCTCCAGGAAACGCATCCAGAGGTCGACGTTCTTGACCTTCTTCCACCCTTTCCTCTGCCAGTTCTGGAGCCAGCCCTCCGTGATGGCTTTGACTACATAGCTGGAGTCGCTGAACACCTCTATCCTGGCATTGTCCCACTTGACCGCCTCAAGGCCTGTTATCACCGCAAGGAGCTCCATGCGGTTGTTGGTCGTACAGGCAAAGCCCCCGGACAACTCCTTGCGGAGCGGACCGCAACACAATACCACCCCGTAGCCCCCGGGCCCGGGATTGCCGCTGGATGCTCCGTCGGTATAGATGGAGATTGTCGGACTCCAATCCGGAGTCTGTAGATTGTCATTAGCCATTACACAAAAATAGGCATTTTATCCCATAGTCTTTAAATCTTTTGCGTAAATTTGCATAATATAACGCTTACGGATCAGCTTCGACATGGGATTGTTCAGCCGCAAATATTCGATAACTGACAAAAGGCTCCTGGAAGGAGCTACGGACCATCATTCGCACATTCTCTTCGGCGTGGACGACGGCATCGCCAAGCCCGGTGATTCCCTCGCCATCCTCGCCATGCTCGAAGAGGCCGGCCTCCGTTCGCTATGGCTCACCCCGCACACCATGGAGGACGTCCCGAACACCACGGCCGGACTGACAGAGCGCTTCGAGGAACTCAAGGCCATGTACCACGGCCCTATCGAGCTCCATCTTGCATCCGAGTACATGATGGACGAACTCTTCGAGAAGCATCTGGCAGAGAAGGATTTCCTGTTCCACAGGGAGGAAGGATCCATCCTGATGGAGACATCCACATGGTCCGGGCCCTACAATTTCTGGGACATGATAGACCGCACCATGCGCTCCGGCTTCCGGCCGGTGCTTGCGCATCCAGAGCGTTATGAGTACATGGGCGAGAAGGAGTACGCCCGCCTGCACGGCATGGGGGTACGTTTCCAGATGAACTATCCTTCCATGCTCGGCTACTATGGAGAGCATGTGAAGGACAAGGCCGCCATGATCCTTAAGAAAGGCTGGTACGACATGGCGGGGTCGGACTGCCACCGTGTCCGCGCCATCAAGCACCAGCTTGAGGAAAAGGTCTTGAAGAAGGATGCTGCCGAAGCATTGAGAAGCATACTAACAGTTTAGCCATGAATATATTAGTTACCGGGGCCAACGGACAGTTGGGCAGGGAGATCCGGAACGCTTCCGCCGGAAGCGGACATCGTTTCATTTTCACCGACGTCTCACAGGCCCCGGATGTCGAGACGGTCTACCTGGACATCACCAATCCCGATGCCATACGCATCATCTGCCGTTCCGAGGACATCGACGTCATCGTGAACTGCGCCGCCTATACCGATGTGGAGAAGGCGGAGAGCGACCTGACCTTCGCCGATCTGCTGAACCACACCGCCGCCGCGCATCTTGCGACAGTGGCCAAAGAGCGCAACGCCACCCTCATCCATGTCTCCACCGACTATGTATTCGACGGCGAGGCAAATGTCCCCTACAGGGAAAGCGACGAGCCCAGTCCCCTCGGGGCATACGGCATTACCAAGTATGCCGGGGAGCGTTCCATCATGAATTCCGGATGCAACTATCTCATCTTCAGGACGGCATGGCTCTACTCGCCGTACGGCAAGAACTTCGTCAAGACGATGGCCCGCCTGACGGGCTCCAACGCCGGCATCAAGGTCGTATTCGACCAGGTCGGGACTCCGACCTACGCCGCCGATCTCGCCGGGCTTATCGTTCGGATCATCGACGGT
>JAFYZE010000058.1 GCA_017548805.1 Bacteroidales bacterium | reverse complement strand
GACGTTACCATTTTCGAAGCTCTCCACCGTCCCGGCGGAGTGCTGGAGTACGGCATCCCCGAGTTCCGTCTGCCCAAGGACAAGGTCGTGGCAGCCGAGATCAACGCCGTCAAGGCACTCGGCGTCAAGATCGAGCTCGACGTCATCATCGGCCGCACCGTCACCATCGACTCGTTGATGGACGAGGAAGGCTTCGAGGCCGTGTTCGTTGGCTCCGGCGCCGGTCTGCCCCGCTTCATGGGCATCCCTGGCGAGAACGCCAACGGCGTCTTCTCAGCCAACGAGTTCCTGACCAGGAACAACCTCATGAAGGCCTACCGCGACGACTATCTCACTCCTATCCACGCCGGCAAGAAAGCCATCGTGGTCGGCGGCGGCAATGTCGCCATGGACGCAGCGCGTACCGCCCTGCGTCTCGGTGCCGATACCACCATCGTCTACCGCCGTACCGAGGTGGAGCTTCCCGCCCGCAAGGAGGAGGTCCATCATGCCCACGAGGAGGGAGTCGAGTTCAAGATGCTGACCAATCCTGTCGAGATACTCGCAGACGAGAAGGGCTGGGTCCGTGCAGTCAAGTGCATCCAGATGGAGCTCGGCGAGCCCGATGCCAGCGGCCGCCGCTCGCCGGTCCCTATAGAGGGCTCCGAGTTCGAGATCCCTTGCGACACCGTAATTATGGCTCTCGGTACATCACCTAACCCTTTGATTGCCAAGACAACCGATGGTCTTGAGGTCACCAGGCGCGGCTGCCTCGTCGCAGACGAGAGCGGTGCGACGACCCGTCAGGGCGTCTTCGCCGGAGGTGATGCCGTCACCGGCGCCGCGACGGTCATCCTCGCCATGGGCGCCGGCCGCAAGGCCGCTGCCGCCATCCACGAATACCTTTCCGGAAAATAGTTTCCGGGCGATATATTAGTAGTGTATTTATATTATGAAGGCTGCCCTGGTACAGTATGATATAGTGTGGGCCGACCCGGTGGCGAACCGTGGCCGGCTCGACGCCGTCATTGACGGCATGCCGGCCGTGGACCTCATCGTCCTGCCGGAGATGTTCTCCACCGGATTCGCCACGCAGCCGGAAGGCATCGCCGAGGAGGCCCCTTCCGCTACGCTGGAATGGATGAAGGCCAAAGCGGGCCAGAAGGACTGCGCCGTCGCGGGCAGCGTGGCGCTCCATGACGCTGACGGCTTCCACAACCGTTTCTGGTTCGTCAAGCCTGACGGGGAAGTCACCGTGTATGACAAACATCATCTGTTTACTTACAGTGGTGAGCATCATAGGTTTACGCGCGGCGAAGATCGCGTCGTGGTGGAGTGGAGGGGCTTCCGTTTCCTCCTGAATGTCTGCTACGACCTTCGTTTCCCCGTATGGAGCCGCAACCGCAAGGACTACGATGCAGCCATTTACGTGGCCAGCTGGCCGTCCGTGCGCCAGTTCCCTTGGGACACCCTCCTGAGAGCCCGCGCCATCGAGAACCAGTGCTATGTGCTGGGAGTCAACAGGGTAGGGAATGACCCCTCCTGCCAGTACGGCGGAGGCACGGCCGCGATCGACCCCTACGGGGCGACGCTGGCGGCCTGCGCCCCCAGCCTTGAGGAGACGATAATCGTCAGCCTGGACATGGATGTCCTGAATGCTTTCAGGGCCAAATTCCCCGTCCTGGATGACGCTGAGAGTTTTGAGATCAAATAGTCATCATATGTCAGAGAAAAAATTGTTGCTCGGAGACGAGGCGGTTGCCCTTGGAGCGCTGCATGCCGGACTGTCAGGCGTGTACTCCTATCCCGGAACGCCTTCCACCGAAGTCACCGAGTTCATCCAGACCCACGCCCCGGAAGTCCGGAGCCGCTGGTGTACCAATGAGAAGACCGCCATGGAGGCCGCCCTGGGCATGTCTTATGCCGGCAAGCGCTCCCTCGTGTGCATGAAGCACGTCGGTATGAACGTCTGCGCCGACGCATTCGTCAACTCCGCCGTCACCGGCGTGAACGGCGGTATCGTCGTGCTGGCTGCCGACGATCCCTCCATGCATTCGTCCCAGAACGAACAGGATTCCCGCTTCTATGCGCAGTTCGCGATGGTTCCGACTTTCGAGCCCTCGGACCAGCAGGAAGCCTACGACATGATACGCGAGGCATTCGCCTTCTCCGAGCAGGTGAAACTGCCCGTTGTGTTCCGCGTGGTGACCCGCCTGGCGCATTCGCGCGCGGCGGTCGTCACCGGCGAGCAGTCAGAGCAGAATGCCCTCAATCCTTCCTCCGACCGCGGCTGGGTACTCCTTCCGGCCATTGCCAGGAGGCAGTATCTCAAACTCATCGACAAGCAGCCCCTGCTGCTGGCCGCTTCGGAGCAGACTCCGCACAACAGCCTCGAAGGAGCCGGGACGCGCGGCGTCATCGCCTGCGGCATCGGCTACAATTACGTGAAAGAGTCCGGCATCCAGAACATTACGCTTCTCAAGGTCTCGCAGTATCCTCTGCCGGAGGCCCAGATCAAGGCCATGGCCGCGCGCTGTGACTCCATCCTCGTGGTGGAGGACGGCCAGCCGGTCGTGGAGCAGGGCGTGAAGGCCCTGCTCGGAGCCGGCTTCGCCGTCGAAGGCCGCCTGACCGGCAAGCTGCCGCGGACCGGCGAGCTCACGCCCGACAATGTCGCGGCTGCGCTCGGCGTCCCCGCCAGCCGTTCCTTCGGCAACGCGCAGAACCTTGCGCCGCGTCCGCCCCAGCTCTGCCCAGGCTGCGGCCACCGCGACGTCTATACCGCGCTGAACCAGGTCGCCGCAGAGTATCCGGACGCCCGGATCTTCGGCGACATCGGCTGCTACACCCTCGGTGCGCTGCCTCCGTTCAGCGCCCTGGCCAGCTGCGTCGACATGGGCGCATCCATCACGATGGCCAAGGGTGCCGCCGACGCCGGCGTGTTCCCCGCCATCGCCGTGATCGGCGACTCCACTTTCACGCACAGCGGCATGACCGGCCTGCTGGATGCGGTCAACGACCATTCCCGCATCACGGTCATCATTTCCGACAACCTCACCACTGCAATGACGGGCGGCCAGGACTCCGCCGGCACCAGCAAGTTCGAGGCCATCTGCCTCGGCCTTGGAGTCGAGCCCGAGCACGTGCGGGTGGTGGTTCCGCTTCCGGCCAACATGCCGGAGATCACCAGGATCATCCGCGAGGAGATCGAGTACGACGGCGTGTCCGTGATCATACCACGCCGCGAATGCATGCAGACCCTCAGACGCCACAAGAAATGAAAAAGGATATAATACTCTCAGGCGTGGGAGGCCAAGGCATCCTCTCCATCGCCACCGTCATCGGTGAGGCCGCCACGGCGGCGGGACTCTTCCTCAAGCAGGCTGAAGTCCATGGCATGAGCCAGCGCGGAGGCGACGTCCAGTCCAACCTCAGGCTCTCTTCGGAAGTGATCTACAGCGACCTCATCCCGACAGGATCGGCCGACCTCATCATTTCCATGGAGCCCATGGAGGCACTGCGTTATCTCCCTTACCTGGCAAGTGACGGATGTGTCGTCACTTCGGCCAAGCCTTTCATCAACATCCCCAACTATCCTTCCGAGGAAGCCCTCATGGCCGAGCTGGCATCCCTTCCCAATGTTGTAATGCTCGACATCGAGGAGGCGGCCCGCACCTGCGGCAACCCGAAGGGCGCCAACATGGTACTGCTCGGCATGGCGGCGCCTGCCATCGGCATCCTGGATGCCGAGGCCCTCAGGGCGGCCATCGGCCGCGTGTTCGCCCGCAAGGGCGAAGCCGTCGTCGCCGCCAACCGCAAGGCTTTCGACCTCGGTCTCGAGGCCGGCCTGAAGTGAACCTAAAAAACGAACTTAGATATGATTTGGAATCCCAACAAAGAATCGATGCCCAGGGAGCAGATGCGTGAACTTCAGGGCAAGCGCCTGCACAAGATCGTGGACTACGTGTACCACAATGTTCCCTTCTACCGCCACAAGCTGCAGGAAATGGACCTCACCCCAGAGGACATCACCTCCATTGACGACATCGTCAAGCTTCCGTTCACTACCAAGCAGGACCTCAGGGACAACTATCCCACCAAGTTGCAGGCCGCCCCGATGAGCGAAGTCATCCGCTTCCATGCATCCTCCGGCACCACCGGCAATCCTACCATCGTGGGCTATACCCGCAAGGACGTCGAGATATGGAGCGAGTGCATGGCCCGCTGTCTCACCGCCTACGGTGTCACCCGTGACGATGTGTTCAGCGTCGCTTACGGCTATGGACTCTTCACCGGCGGTCTCGGTGTCCATTACGGAGTCGAGCGTATGGGAGCAGCCGTCCTGCCCACATCGACCGGCAATACCGAGAAGCATGTACGCCTCCTCCGCGACCTGGGCGTCACCGGCATCGCCTGTACCCCTTCCTATGCCCTCTATCTTGCTGAGACCATGGAGAAGATGGGCGTCACGCCCGACATGATCAAACTCAAGGTCGGTGCATTCGGCGCGGAGCCTTGGACTGAGAACATGCGCCAGGAGATCCAGAAACGCCTGGGACTCAAGGGCTACAACCTCTACGGCCTCAGCGAGATCATGGGCCCCTGCGTAAGCTACGAGTGCGAATGCCAGAACGGTTCGCACATTTGCGAAGACCATTATTTCCCCGAGATCGTCGATCCCAATACTCTCGAACCGCTGCCCAACGGCCAGACCGGAGAGCTTGTGTTCACCACCCTCACCAAGGAGGGCATGCCGCTGCTGCGTTACCGCACGCGCGACCTCTGTTCGCTCATGGAAGGCGAGTGCGAATGCGGCCGCACGTCCGTGCGCATGGGCCGCATAGTCGGCCGCAGCGACGACATGCTCATCATCCGCGGTATCAACGTGTTCCCTTCGCAGGTCGAGAGCGTCATCCTCGGCATGCCCGAGTGCGCGCCGCGCTTCCTGCTCATCGTCGACCGCGTCAACAACCTCGACACCCTTACCATCCAGGTGGAGGTCCGTCAGGAATACTTCGACTCCGGCTTCGACACCCTCACCCCGATCACCGACCTCGAGAAGAAGATCGCCGAGAAGATCAGGAGCGTCCTCAGCATCGGCGTCAAGGTCCAGATCAAGGCCCCGAACACCATCGAGCGCAGCCAGGGCAAGAGCAAATTCGTCATAGACAACCGAAAGCTACAATAATCATGTCTTATTCAAAGTTCTACAATCCTGAAGAAACCCTGTCGAGGGAGGAAATCAAGGCCCTGCAGCTGGAAAGGCTACAGGCAACGGTCAAACATTGCATGAACTCTCCTTTCTATAAGGAGCGTTTCCGCAAAGCCGGGCTGTCGCCTTCTGACATCAAGACTCTCGACGATCTTCGGAAGATCCCTTTCACGACCAAGCAGGACCTTCGCGACACCTATCCGTTCGGCATCGCTTCCGTTCCGCTTGACAAATGCGTGCGTCTGCACTCGTCCAGCGGCACCACAGGCAATCCTACGGTCATCCTGCATACGCAGAAGGACCTCGACGAATGGGCCAACGCCGTCGCCCGCTGTCTGTGGATGGTGGGATGCCGTCCGGAGGACGTTTTCCAGAACACCTCCGGCTACGGCATGTTCACCGGCGGTCTCGGCTTCCAGTACGGCGCCGAGAAGGTCGGCATGCTGACCGTTCCGGCCGCTGCCGGCAATACGCTGCGTCAGCTCAAGTTCTTCACCGACTTCGGCACCACTGTCGTCCATGCCATACCGTCCTATGCCGCCCGTCTTTACGAGGTGATGTGCGAGAAAGGTATCGATCCCCGCAAGGACACCAAGCTGCGCACGCTCGTGATCGGTGCCGAACCGCATTCCGAGGACACGCGCAAGCGCATCGAGGAAATGCTCGGCGTCAAGGCATACAACTCCTTCGGCATGTCCGAGATGTGCGGCCCCGGCGTCGCTTTCGAATGCCCCGAGCAGAACGGCATGCACATCTGGGAGGATTACTACATCGTCGAGATCGTCGATCCCGACACTCTTGAGCCCGTCCCTGACGGAGAGGTCGGCGAGCTCGTGCTCACTACGCTCAAGCGCGAGGCCATGCCTCTGCTCCGCTACCGTACGCGCGACCTGACCCGCATCCTGCCGGGCGAATGCCCCTGCGGACGCCATCACATCCGCCTCGACCGCATGAAGGGCCGCAGCGACGACATGATCATCCTCAAGGGCGTCAACATCTTCCCGATCCAGATCGAGACCATCCTGATGCAGTTCCAGGAGCTTGCCTCCGACTACCTCATAACCCTCGAGACTGTGGACGGCAATGACGCCATGACCGTCGATGTGGAGATGAAAGACCTCTACATCGATGACTACAGCAAGCTCCAGGCTCTCAGCCGG
>JAFYZE010000057.1 GCA_017548805.1 Bacteroidales bacterium | reverse complement strand
TACCAGTTGGCCACCTGGTCCTTCCAGTACTGCTGCCACTTGCTGAGCGTGAACTTCTCCAGGAACTTGTGGGCGGCGATGATGAGCATGGGCGCTGCGGCCTCGAAGCCGACGCGGCCCTTAATGCCGACGATGGTGTCGCCTACATGCATGTCGCGGCCGACGCCGTAAGGTGCGGCAATCTCCTCGACTTTCTGCACGGCCTTGACACCGTCATCGAACTTCTCGCCGTTGACGCCGACGAGCACGCCGGCCTTGAACTCGAGGCTGATCTCCTCAGAGCCTTTCTTGGTAACCTGCTTGAGATATGCGCTCTCGGGCAGGCCCTGCTTGGAGTCGAGTATCTCGCCTCCGCAGATGGAAGTGCCCCAGAGACCGACGTTGTATGAATACTTGAGCTTGGTGAAATCGGCCTTAAAGCCGTTCTTGTTCAGGTAATCGACTTCCTCCTTGCGCGAGAGGTTCATGTCGCGGGTAAGGGTGATGATCTCCATGTCGGGAGCCGCTACCAGGAAAGTCATGTCAAAACGGACCTGGTCGTTGCCGGCGCCGGTCGAGCCATGGGCGATGGCCTGGGCGCCGATTTCCTTGGCGTAGCGCGCTACGGCAAGGGCCTGGAAGATGCGCTCGGAAGAGACCGAGATCGGATATGTGCCGTTGCGGAGGACATTGCCGTATACCATGTACTTGATGCTCTTCTCATAGTACTCTCCAGTGACGTCGAGGGTGACGTATTTCTTGGCTCCGAGCTGGTAGGCACGGTCCTCGTTCTCCTTGAGCTGCTTGGGAGAGAAACCACCGGTATTGGCGCATGCCGCATACACGTCGTAACCCATCTCGCGGGTCAGGTACATGATGGTGAACGAAGTGTCGAGACCACCGCTGTATGCGACCAC
Organism: Bacteroidales bacterium; assembly: GCA_017548805.1. Next base: position 1,769 of record JAFYZE010000057.1, on the reverse strand, counting down.
GACCTTCTTGCGATTGGCTTCGGGGTGCTTTGCGGGATCGTAAAGCATGCCGGTGCAGAGGCAGCGGGTGCAGTCGTTGCGGCACAGGATGTCGTAATTGACGCAGCTCTCGCAGCCTTTCCAGAATGTGGGGTCAGTCGTAAGGTCGGAGAACGTCACCGGGACATAGCCCAGCTCGGTGTTGATCTTCATGACGGCGGCACCGGTGGTGAGGCCGAAGATCTTGGCGTCGGGGAATTTCTCGCGGGAAAGCTCGAAAGCCTTCCTCTTGATGCGCTTGGCGATGCCCTGGCCGCGGTAATCATCCTTGACGATGAGGCCGGAATTGGCGACGAACTTGCCGTGGTCCCAGCATTCGATGTAGCAGAATCCCACGAACTTGTCGCCGTCCATCGCGATGATGGCCTTGCCTTCGTTGATCTTCTGCTCGATGTACTCGGGTTTGCGCTTGGCTATGCCGGTACCCCTGACTTTTGTGGCGTCCTCTATGGTCTTGAGGATCTCGTTCACGTACTTGATGTGCTTCTCGGAAGCAACCTCGACTTTGACTGAGCTCATTCTATATACTGTTTATCTTGTTCCTATTTTACGAGACGTGCGATGCCGGGAAGGACCTGCGAGAGCGAATCCAGCACGTCAGCGCGGGTATAAGCGTCGCGCAGCACCAGCAGGACAGTGTCGTCACCCGCTATGGTGCCCATGAGCGCGGCGACGTGGGAGGCGTCCAGGATGGCGCCCACTACATTGGCGAAGCCCGGGCGGGTCTTGATGACCGCCAGCGAGCCGGAGAACTCTATGCTGAGCACTCCGTCGGAAGAAATGGAATTTGGAATACCCGGAGTGCTGCTTCCGGAACCATAAGGGATCCGATAGCTGTAGCCGAACTCAGGATCGTGCATCTTGACGATCCCGAGGGCCTTCATGTCCCTTGAAAGGGTCGCCTGCGTAGCGGCGAATCCCCTTTCGTTCAACAAATCCTGCAGCTCCTCCTGGCTGTGAACCATCCCGGCTTTTACAAGCTCCTTGATAGTGTTCTGTCTACTGGTCTTATCGTACATCTCGTGTATATTTATTCGTACATGGGTGCGAATATACGCATTTTTATTTAATATAATAAAAATTTTAAATTATTTGTACTCGTCCCAGGCCTTAATGGCCAGGTCCTCCGGAGTCAGAGTGCAGAACGCCTTGATGAAAGCCGTCGCCAGTCGGGCGTTGGTGAACAGGGGGACGTTTGCGTCGACAGCGGCACGGCGTATACGGTAACCGTTGTCGAGCTCCGAGTCCGTGAAGTTCTTCGGGATGTTGATGACCATGTCCACTTCATGAGCGCGGATGAGCGCTACTGATGACGGGCAGAGGCTCATCATGACAGGATTCTCGCTCTCGTCCGGGAAAAGCACGCGCTTCGCGGGAATGTCGTTGGCATGCAGGTAATCGCATGAACCGCCGGTGGCAAGGATCTCGTACCCGTGCTTCGCGAGCATGTCGCAAGCCGCAAGGAGGTCTGCTTTCTGAAGGGCGTTTCCGGAAGAGATGAGGATGCGCTTCCTCGGAATCTCGTAGCCGACAGCTATGACGGACTTGAGAAGCGCCTCGTATACATCGTCTCCGAGGCAGCCTACCTCGCCTGTCGAGGCCATGTCCACTCCGAGGAGCGGATCAGCCTCCTGGAGGCGCGAGAAGGAGAACTGGGCGGATTTCACGCCCACGTAGCCGAGCCTGCGTCCTTCGACGTCCACCGGCTCGGGATGCTGTCCCAGCATCAC
>JAFYZE010000056.1 GCA_017548805.1 Bacteroidales bacterium | reverse complement strand
GCAACTTGACGCCGACGGCGAACCAGAGGTTCTCGCGGGCGATACGCAGCGTCCGGCGGGCGATGCGCACGGCCAGGGCGACCTTGGACGGCTTGTCGTCCATCAGGACGACGTCCGCCGCCTCCAGCGCCGCATCGCTGCCCAGCCCGCCCATAGCCATACCGACATCGGCGAGAGCCATCACGGGAGCGTCGTTAATGCCGTCTCCGACGAAAAGAAGGCTTGTCCCCGGCTCCTTGGATGCAAGCAGTGCTTTGACGTGCTCTACCTTCCCGTCAGGGAGGAGTTCGGCATGGAAATCTTCCAGCCCAAGCTTCTCTGCGACATCCTTTGCGACCTCTTTCCGGTCTCCCGTGAGCATCACGGTGTGCGTCACACCGAGTTCGCGCAGTGAAGATATGGCCTCTGCACTGTCTTCCTTGACCATGTCGTTGATGACGATGTGTCCGGCATAGCTGCCGTTAATGGCGACATGGACTATGGTGCCGGTCAGGTGGCAGGCATGCCAGATGGCACCGACAGCGTCCATCATCTTGGTGTTTCCCACGCAGACGATGTCCTTTCCGACGCGCGCCCTGACGCCCATTCCTGCCACTTCCTCGACCTCTCCGACCTCGCAGCCGTCAGTGGCTTCCTCGGGGAAGGCATCGCGCAGCGCTGCGGCCACAGGATGCGTCGAGTAATGCTCGACATGCGCCGCCATGTGCAGCAGATGGTGCTCGTCGCAGGTTTCGGGATGAACGGCCTCGACGAAGAACTGTCCGTGTGTCAGGGTGCCTGTCTTGTCAAAGACAACCGTAGAGGCCTTGGCAAGGGTATCCATGTAGTTGGCTCCCTTGACGAGGATGCCTTTGCGCGAAGCGCCGCCTATGCCTCCGAAGAAGGTCAGGGGCACGCTGATGACCAGCGCGCAGGGGCAGGAGACTACGAGAAACATCAGCGCCCTATAGAGCCAGGTAGGGAATGCTCCAGCGAAATCACCGCTGAAAAGGGGAGGGAGCAGTGCCAGTGCGAGCGCTGCAAACACCACGACAGGCGTATAGATGCGGGCGAAGCGCGTTATAAAAGCCTCGCTGTGCGACTTGCGCTCGCCGGCATTTTCGACAAGTTCGATGATGCGCGAGACCGTGCTCTCGCCGTATGCCTTGGTGGTGCGGAGGCGGATGACTCCGGTGAGGTTCACGCAACCGGAAAGGATCTCGTCCCCGGCCTCAAGCTCGCGCGGGACGCTTTCGCCCGTAAGGGCCTTGGTATCCACCGATGTCGAGCCTTCTACGATGATCCCGTCGAGGGGGACTTTTTCTCCAGGCCTTACGACAAGGACTTCCCCTATTTCGACGTTAGCAGGATCGACAGACTCGAGCTTGCCTTCGCGCTCGACATTGGCCACGTCGGGACGGATGTCCATGAGGTGGGCAATGCTGTCGCGGCTTTTGCCTTCGGCATAGCCCTCGAACAATTCTCCGACCTGGAAGAAAAGCATGACGAACACCGCTTCGGGGAAAGCGGTCTCCGCGCCGGGAAGGAACCCGATGCAGAGGGCTCCAATCGTGGCGACCGACATCAGGAAATGCTCGTCGAAGGCGTCGCCGTGTGCGATGCCCTCGGCGGCTTCCTTCAGGGTGTCGAAACCGATGATGAGGTAGGGGACCAGGTAGACCAGCAGGAGCTGCCAGGTGGTCAGGTTGCACTTTTTTTCGATGATGACCGCTGCGGCGAGCAGTACGGCCGTCACTACGATCAGGATGATCCGCCCTTTCAGGCTTCCTTCCTCGTGATGATGCTCGTGATGATGCTCATGCTCGCAGCATTCATGCTCATGATGATGTTCGTGTGACATATATGGTTGCTTTTTTATTTTCCGTCGGCAAAGTTAGCGGAAGATTACTGCAACCTGGTTGCAATGTCAGTCACGTGACGACTCGTACTCCTTGAGGGCCTTGATGGCGTGCGGGCAGAGGAGGAGCAGGGACAGGACGTTGATCCATGCGGTAAGTCCCACTCCTATGTCACCGAGTTGCCAGACGACATTGGCCTCACGCAGCGAGCCGAAGACGACCATCGCCAGCAGCAGGAAACGGTAGCACCAGATCAGCGTGCGCTCGGTCTTGACGGAGCCGTTTCGGCCGGAGAAAAGGTAGATGATGCTGGACTCGGTGTAGAAATAATAAGCCATCACCGTTGTAAAGGCAAAGAACAGCAGGGCAATGCTGACGAAAGCGCTTCCGAAGCCCGTGAATGCGGAATCCACGGCGGCCTGGGTGAAGCCGACATAGTTCGCTCCCAGTTCGGGAGCTTTTGCGACCAGCATTTCTCCAGTCTTGGCGTCGAGGATGTTGTAAGTGCCTGAGCACAAGATCATCAGCGCAGTAGCTGTACATACCAGCAGGGTGTCGACATAGACCGAAAACGCTTGTGCGAGGCCCTGGCGGGCGGGATGCGGGACGGCAGCGGCGGCGGAGACCATGGCTCCGCTGCCCTGGCCGGCTTCGTTCGAGAATATGCCTCGCTTTACTCCCATCATGATGGTGGATCCGAGGATTCCTCCCGCGACCGGCTTGATGCCGAAGGCTCCGACCACGATGGCCTTGAGGACGGCCGGGACGGCGTCAATATGCTGGCAGATGATTATGATTGAGAAGACAATGTATCCGAGCGCCATGAACGGGGTGATGACGGATGCGACGCGGGAGATGCTCTTGACACCGCCGATGATGACCAGTGCCAGCAGGAAAGCCATTCCGAGACCCGCGGCAAGGCTGGGCAGCTGGAAGGAATTGGTGAGTGCGCCCGCCACTCCGTTGGCCTGGACTGTAGGGAGCAGGATGCCGTATCCGATGATGGCGAGGATGGAGAAAAGGACTCCAAGGCCTGGTTTGCCCAGGCCGTGTTCGATGTAGCTTGAAGGACCGCCCCTGAAGCCTGTCGAATGCTTGAACTTGTACAGCTGCGCAAGCGTGGACTCGACGAATGCCGTCGAGGCCCCGAAGAAGGCGATAATCCACATCCAGAAAACCGCTCCGGGCCCTCCTAATGCGATCGCGGTCGCAACTCCGACGATGTTGCCGGTGCCTACGCGTCCTGACAGTGCAATGCAGAATGCCTGGAAGGAGGAAATGCCGTGCTTCTTTCCCGACTCGTCCCTCTCAGCCTTTGCAAAGAGGGAGCGTATCATCAGGCCGAAGCGCCTGACCTGAACGAAACGGGTACGGAATGAGAAATACATGCCTGCACCGACCAGGAGCACCACCAGCAGGGGGTTCCAGACGATGTCGTTGATAACGGATACGATCTTTTCAAACATGGGGGATACGGTTCGTTAGTTACGCTTGTAGATAAGGAAGCGCCATGTGACACCGATGTCATAGTTGTTGATATGGTCATGGTTGTCACGGAAATAGACGGCATGGAGGCGGAGGTTGTCGTTGCCGAGAGGGAAGTATTCGACTCCGCATCCGCCGTAGAGGTAGTTGTGACCTGCAGGGAGAGCGGTGTCGTATGAGATGCCGTTGGCATCCACGTTGGCGGCATCGTTCTCCTCATAGCCGACCTTGGTGCAGAGATTCCATTTTCCGACGGTCCAAATCGCTTTCATGATGACGGTCCAGTCGGAGAAGAAGAAACGCTCCTGGTGGAAGGATGCGCGGTTCATCAGGTCCACGTCCACGACGAGGTCCCCGAGGGGGAATTTGTTGCCGAGAGCGATATAGTTCATCTTACGATGGTACTGGTCTTCGACTATGTTGAAGCTCCAGAGGGTCTTCCAGTGCTTCGTGGGACGGCCGCTCCAGTAGATGTTGTACGAGTAGGCGTCCTGAAGCCCGGAAGATACCGGGGAAGGTGCGAACTGGAATGAGACCTGCTGGTCCGGGGCATATGTGTAGTGCGCGGCGGCGCCGAAAGCGTAATACTGGTAGAGATGGTTGAGGAATGCGCTGTAGTAATAGACCTCGATGGGAGGGGAGTCGAACTCGTATCCGCCCACGAGGATGCCCTGCTTGCCCAGGGTGAACGACCATTTGCTGCGCGTCTGCCAGTTGATCCAGAGGAAATCCGTGGCATTGAAGGGATTCTGCTCGTCGATCTTCTTGTTCATGCGCTGTCGGATGCGGAAGCTGATGTTGTCCGTCAGGTGGCCCTTCATGTGGATGTTGAAATAATCTCCCTGGAAATGCGTGTCGTAGACGCCGTCTTCCGTCTGCTGGTGGAACGTGGCGCGGGTGTCGACGGATATCTCGTCTATGTGCGTCTGCTGCGCGCGCAAAGGGGATGCGCAGAAGATGCACGCCGCCAGGATGACGGCGGCCGGCGCGCATCCGGATATCCTTGACACAATGTGGTTGAAGAGTTCGGTCATCATTATGGGTTTTGTATGCGCTGATATGCGAGTCTTTCGTCTCCAGAGGCAAGATAGATGATGCCGCAGTATGCGAATCCGTGCCGCTCGATCAGCCGCTGCATTATCCTGTTGTCCCGGTGCGTATCGATACGGAGATTGGCGTCGCGCTCCGCACACCATCCGATCATGTCGCTGAAGATGCCGTGGGCTTCCGGGAAGCTTGCTATACGGTGGATGACATGATAAGGCAAGGTGTCGTCTAGCCAGCGTCCTCCCTCTATATACGAATAGGTAGGTTCCGGGGAGGGGAGGAATGCGAAATAAGCGACGACGCGCCCGTCGTCCTCGATGACAATCGCACCGTTCTTCTCCATATCCGCCTTTACGGCCCCGGCATTGGGGTAGCTGTCGCTCCACTGATGGAGATTGCCCGAAGCACGCATAATGCTCCTGGCGGCATCGAATACCGCCAGGATGCCGTCAATGTCGGACAGCCGTGCTTCGCGGATGACTCTCATCGTGGGATCAGTTAGCCCGGGCCCTGGCCGCCTGACGGGAGACACGCCTCGCAGCGCGAGGCTGGGGGCGCTCCGGTTCGGCGACAGCCTGGCCGGTCAGCCTCTTGAATTCGTCCTTGGCCTTCTGCATCTGCTCGAGGAAGCGTTCGCTAGTATGGAGCTTGGCATATGCGATGCTGGCGGCAAGATAGCCCGCGTCGACGTCGCTCTGCCAGTGGGCTCCGACGATGACGCGGCTCTCCCCGTACATGTATCCGCGGGCCATCAGCGTATCGGCCGCGGCGGGATTGATCTCGGTCAGCAGGAGCGCGGCGCTCCATCCGAGGACGGTATGTCCCGAAGGGAACGAACCGTTGCGCACGAGGCTGGGCTCGTACTCCGGAGTCGCCGTGTGCTCGTTGAAGACCATGAAGGGCCTCCGGCGCATGTAACGTATCTTGGGTATGGAAGTGATCTTGTCGCAGGTGTTGGTCCCGTCCCTGAGCACCTTGTAGATCTCGGGCGTCTCCTCATAGGAAATCTGGAGGCCGAAGGGGCCGCTGAACTCCTGTATGATGAGCCTCAGACTGAACTCGGCATCGAGTTTGGCGATGGAGTCACGTACATGGTCGCGGCGGACTTCCTTGCCCCACTGGTACTGGGAGACATCATAGGTGAACTTGTGGATGATGCTGTCCGGAGGAGGCGGGAGGATCTTCATGAGATCCGGCATTTCACGTGAGTGGAAATAGGGTTCCGGCTGGCTGGGGTCTTCCTGCGCCTTCAAGGGGGCTGCGCAGAATGCAAATAGAAGGATGGTGGTGAACATCCATCTTGAACGGTTCATCATATTCGTTAAGTGTTTTTTGTTAGTACTACAAATATATGAAAAGAATTTTCTATATTGCATCAGCAATAACCAATCACAGACCTTTAACATGAAACTGAAGTCTTTTCTGACCGCCTCGATCGTAATTGGCTTGGCGGCTTGTATGTCAGCCCGTGGACAAAGCTACTGCAATCCTCTCCCTATGCCTGTAGGGCAGGGAGGCAATGCCGGAGGCGATGTCACCGTCCTTGAGGAGGGCGGAAAGTATTACATGTGCTGCTCAGGCGGCGGCATGTGGGTGTCCGACGATCTGCTCAACTGGGAGTTCCACGCAGTGGAGCACATTCCCGTTGCGCCTGACCTCGCCAAGTTCAACGGCAAGTTCTATCTGACGGGCAATACCGACCATGTCTATGTGGCCGACAATCCGCTGGGGCCTTACACCGACCTCGGCCTCTTCAAGAATACCGGTCCGGTAGAGAACGGATGGAACGGCGGCTTCGATACCAAGATTTTCGTGGATGACGACAACCAGCCTTACCTGTTCTGGCCCGGACGCGGCATCAGCGGCATCTATGGCGTTAAACTGAATCCGAACGACATGACAGAGTTCATGGACAAGCCTACACATCTCTTCGGATTCAACCCCATGCATGCCTGGGAGCGTTACGGCGAGATGAACGAGTATCCCGGCGTGGCCTGGATCGAGGGCCCGTGGGTTATTAAGCGCAACGGCATCTATTATCTCGAGTATTCTGCCTCCGGCACCCAGTGGAAGACCTATGCTGAGGGATATTATACCGCGACTTCTCCGCTCGGGCCTTACACCTATGCCCCCAACAACCCTCTTCTCAGGAAGACCGAGGGTCTCGTCACGGGTACCGCGCACGGATCCATCGTCAAGCTCAAGGACAAGGATGAGTGGTGGCAGTTCTATACCATCGTTCTATCCAATCCTCCGGGGGGACGCCGCATTGGCATGGACAAGATCGAATTTGATTCCGACGGCCTCATGTACTGCACGGTCACAGATACTCCGCAGCCCGCTCCGGGCACTGTGGCGAAAAAAGACGTGCCTGCATCCATCCCCGTTACTATCAACAAGATGAATGCGATGAACTCCCTGTCCAAGTTCTCGTCCCAGCAGAACGGCTTCCCGGCCGCGTTCGCCGTAGACAACTACAGCGGCACGGTGTGGATGCCCGAGACTGATGATCCCCAGCCGTCCATCACCGTCGAGCTTTCCCCGGCGACACGTTTCGACGTCGTGCAGCATTTCACGGTAGATGCCATGCGCGTGATGTTCAGCGGCGGCGGAAGGAGGGGATTCGGCGCAGCCCAGACCCTCCCGGTTTATAAATACAAACTGGAGGTCTCGCAGGACGGCGAGAAATTCCAGACCGTCCTGGACAAGACCGGCAACAAGGACTCCAAAGATACGGTTTACGAGGTGTTCAAGCCCGTCAACTGCCGTTTCGTGAGACTTACCGTGACCGAGTGGCCCAAGAACGCTCCTCTCGGCATCATCGATTTCACGGTCTTCGGATATCCCGACGGATGGGATGCCGCGGCCGTAGCCACTCCTACATTCTCCAATCTTCCTCTTGACGGTGAAGCCACCGGAAACCGATAGAAATATGAAAGCAAGAATCTTTTTAGCGGCTTTAGCCGTCCTGTTTGCCGTCCAAGCCAGCGCGCAGCGGCCGCGTCCAAACGCCAACCTTCCCAAGTGGGAAGGCGTAGCCGATACTCCCCAGATGGGCTGGAGTTCCTGGAATTGTTTCATGACCGAGATCAACGAGGAGTTGATAAAGGCCACTGCTGACGCCATGGTCGATCTCGGCCTGGTTGATGCGGGATATGTGTATCTCAACCTCGATGACGGATGGCACGGGGAGCGCGACGAGAACGGATTCATCCACGAAGACCTCGAAAAGTTCCCCTCAGGCATGAAGGCTCTTGCCGACTATCTGCATGGGAAAGGACTCAAGCTCGGCATATACAGCGATGCCGGAAACTTCACCTGTGCGTGCTATTCCGGCAGTCTTGGTCATGAGTACCAGGATGCCATCACATACGCCGCATGGGGTGTCGATTACCTGAAATACGACTGGTGCTTCACTACGGACGTGAACCCGAAGGGAGCTTATACGCTCATGCGCAATGCCTTGGGCAAGGCCGGAAGACCCATCTTCTTCAGCATGTGCGAGTGGGGCAGCAACAAGCCCTGGGAATGGGCTGCGGATGTCGGACACTCATGGCGCACCACTGGCGACATCGGCCCCGCATTCCTGCCGGTCCCTGTCACTTATGACGAGAACGGCCGCAGGAAGTGGAAGCCTCAGAGTGTCATCGAGATCATCGACCAGAACGAGCCTCTCCGCAAGTATGCGGGACCCGGTCATTGGAACGACCCCGACATGCTCGAAGTGGGCAACAGCTCGACCGTGGACGGCGTGTTCTACGACATGACCGAAAGCGAGGACAGGGCTCATTTCACCATGTGGTGCATGATGGCCGCTCCTCTCATCCTCGGCAACGACCTCACCAAGATCACCCCCGAGACCCTTGCCATCATCAAGAACAAGGACATGATAGCCGTGGACCAGGATCCCCTCGGAGTCCAGGGACTGCGCTTCAGGAACGAGAACAATCTCCAGTATTGGTTCAAGCCGCTCGCGGACGGGGACTGGGCCTTCTGCGTGATGAATATCGGCGAGGAAGATGCGAACCTCGTCTTTGACTGGTCGGAGCTGGAGGTTACGGACGAACTCAGCGGCCGGAGTACCTCCTTCGATTCGGTGAACTACATGGTCAAGGACATTTGGAACCCCGATGCCAAGCAGGTCCCGACACTTGTCAAGGGTAAGGGCAAGCAGAGGGGACAGCTTGTCGTCAACAGTCTCAACGCGACCGTCAAGCCCCATGATGTCGTGGCATACAGACTCATTGCTGAAAAATAACTGATTTGATATGAAGAACTTACCTTTGTTGTTCCTGGCCTTGCTCCTGATGGTGTCGTGCAAGGATAAGCAGGCCAACGACTATCCTTTCCGCCCCGTTCCTTTCACGTCAGTGGAAGTGACTGACTCTTTTTGGGGCCAGAGGCTCAAGGCCTCACGCGAGGTCACGATACCGCTCGCATTCAGCAAGTGCGAGGAGACCGGAAGATACCGCAACTTCGAAGAGGCGGCGCAGCAGCTCCAGTCTTCGGAGAATCTCGGATTCGTCGTCGGAGGGCTGCCTTTTGATGACACGGACGTGTACAAGACCATCGAAGGAGCATCGTATCTCATGCAGACATACCCCGATCCGCGCCTGGACGCGTATATCGACAGCGTCCTGGTGATAGTCGCTGCGGCCCAGGAGCCTGACGGCTACCTTTATACCGCAAGGACCCGTAACCCGGAGCGTCCCCACAGGTGGTCCGGCAAGGAGCGTTGGGCTCAGATCGAGGACAGTCACGAGCTGTACGACCTCGGCCACATGGTGGAGGGGGCCATCGCCCATTACCGGGCGACCGGCAAGCGCAATTTCCTTGACATCGCCATCAAATATGCGGACTGCGTGTGCAGGGAGATCGGTCCGGGGGAGGACCAGCAGGTCAAAGTCCCCGGCCATCAGATCGCCGAGATGGCACTTGCCAAGCTCTATACCGTCACAGGGGACAAGAAATACCTTGACGAGGCGAAGTTCTTCCTTGACATGCGCGGCAGGGGCGAGAAGGGCATGGACGCCTATCGCCAGTCGCATGTTCCGGTCCTCGAGCAGACCGAGGCCGTGGGACATGCTGTGCGTGCCGAGTACATGTATTCCGGCATAGCTGACATCGCTGCTCTTACCGGGAATCAGGAGTATATCGGCGTCATTGACAGGATATGGGACAATATGGTGGAGAAGAAGCTCTACCTGACCGGAGGAGTTGGCGCCCGCAGCAGCGGAGAGGCCTTCGGCGACGACTACGAGCTTCCCAACCTCACCTCGTATTGCGAGACCTGTGCTGCCGTCGGCAATGTCTACACCAACCACAGGATGTTCCTGCTGCATGGAGAATCGAAGTATTGCGACGTGCTTGAGAGAAGCCTTTACAACGGCGTTCTTTCGGGAGTGTCGCTTGACGGCGGTTCGTTCTTCTATCCCAATCCGCTCGAATCGGACGGCCGGCACCAGCGCCAGCCATGGTTCGGATGCGCATGCTGTCCCTCGAACATCGCCAGGTTCATACCTTCCGTCGCCGGTTACATCTATGCCATCAAGGATAATGACCTGTACGTGAACCTATACATGTCTAACAGGTTGACGGAAAAGGTGAAGAACGGCAACATTAAATTGACCACTCAGAGCGGTTATCCCTGGAACGGAGATGTCTCCATCACCATCGATGAAGCTCCGCGCAAGGGCTTCGGCCTGAGACTCCGCATTCCGGGATGGGTCAGGAATGAGGTCGTCCCTTCGGACCTTTACAGCTATGCTGACGGTATCATGCCCGGCTATAAGGTACTCCTGAACGGCGAGGAGATGGAAGGTGAGCTTCAGGACGGTTATTTCTGCATCGATCGCAAGTGGCAGAAAGGGGACAAGGTGGAGATCGTGATGGATATCGCCCCCAGGATCGTGAAGGCCAATCCTGCGGTCAAGGACGACGAAGGCCGTATAGCGGTCGAGAAGGGCCCCATCGTGTATTGCGCCGAATGGCCGGACAACGAGGGTCTCAACGTGAGGGAAATCGTTCTTGAGAAGGATCCTGCCCTTGAGTGCAGGCACATGCCCGACAAACTTTATGGAATCGACGAAATCAAGGTAGGTGAGAGCGGACTGACCATGATACCTTATTATGCGTGGAACCATCGCGGCTCCGGTGACATGGCTGTCTGGATCAGGCAGGAAGAGTAATGGAAAGCAGATATCAGGACAGGAAGCGTTATTTCGACGAGCTTGCGGAGACTTCCCGCAGCTTCTATATCGACTATGTCCGCAAATTCATCAGTGTCGGCCCGGGTACCCGGGTATTGGAAATCGGATGCGGAGAGGGCGGCAACCTGCTGCCCTTTGCGCAGGCCGGATGCGAGGTGACCGGAGTGGACCTGGCCGGGAGCAAGATAGAGAATGCCCGCAGGTTCTTCCTTGATTATGGAGCGGACGGGACATTCACCAGCGCGAACATATTCGACATTCCCGCTCCTGAGAGGATGTTTGACCTGGTCCTGGTGCATGATGTCATCGAACATATAGGCCAGGAAGACAAGGCCGGTTTCATCCGGCTAATAAAAGAGTCCCTTGCGCCGGGAGGGATCGCTTTCATAGCATTCCCGGCATGGTACATGCCTTTCGGAGGGCATCAGCAGATATGCCGGAACAAGGTGCTTCATGCCTTGCCGTGGATACACCTTCTGCCCATTCCCCTTTACAGGGGATTGCTGAAGCTGTTCAATGAGCTTCAGGGGCAGATTAACGAGTTGTTGGAAATACGACGGTGCAAGATGACGGCCGAGGCCTTTGAAAGGATATGCAAGGCGGAAGGATGCAGCATCCTGGACCGCAGGCTATGGTTCGTCAATCCGCACTACAAGGCCAAGTTCGGCCTCAGGCCGCTGCGCCTGCGCCTTGGCCTGGACCGTATCCCTTATCTGAGGGACTTCTTCTCAACCAGCTGCTGGTATATAACACGCTGAAAATCAAATAAATAATACAACGACTATGAAACGGTTATCATCTTTCATCCCGGCGCTCCTGTGCCTTGCTGCTGTTTCCTGCGGACAGCGTACAGACCCACAGCCTAAGATCTCCATCTTTTGCGACCACATCGAGACAATTGCCCGTCAGGAGAGTATTTCCTTTGCGGAAGCTGCGACCCGTGTCCGGGAGTTCGGATATACGGGTGCTGACATCAGGGTGACCCAGAAGCCCGAGGAGATCGAGACGCTGGACAGTCTCGGCTTCGCCCATGCCTGCGCCATTTCGGAGATCAACTACTCCCGGGAAGACACAAAGCAGATGGAGGACAGGACCCTCGCATTCATGGAGGAGCGGGGATTCGACAAGCTCCTGCTGATCACGGGACTGATGCCCGAAGGGGGACTGTCAAAAGGGGAGAGGGATGCTGCGAGGCAGCGCATCTCCGCTTTCGCAAAGAGGGTGGCAGACCAGGGATACAGCATCATGGTCGAGGACTTTGACAACAGCCGCTCCCTCTGCTACAACGCAAAATTGATCGATACCCTGTTTACCGTTTCCAGTGACCTGGGTCTGGTGTTTGACACCGGCAACTTCCAGTTTGCCGGGCAGGATGCCATGGAACAGTACGAGCATTTCCGTTCCAAGATCGGGCATGTCCATCTGAAGGATAGGACATCGCCTACGGACATGAGATGCGTCGCGGTCGGGACCGGATGCATTCCCATAGTGGATATCATCCACAAGCTTGTGGACAGTGGGTATAAGGGCTGGTACACCTTTGAGGAGTATGGTACTCGCACTATGCTCGAAGATTGCGAGGCTTCCTACCGCAACATCAGCGCCGCCTTGGCGGAGTAATCATTACGGCTAATCGTCCTGGAGCGCTGTCGCGGGCCAGCCGAAATCCTGGTAATACTTGACGTCGAGTCCGTTGCGGGAGCAGTAGTTACGGATGGCTTCCTTGCGCGCCGATTCGCGGACGTCTTGGTTAGAGTGCATCGTCTGATAGACATCGTAATGCCGGCCGAATATGCGTCTGGCGCTGGGATCGTTGCCAGCTCCGTCTTCCGTCTGCTCGAAAGCGGTGACTGCGAGTGTCTCTCCATGCTTTGACAGTGACATGCATCCGGAGTGGTTGCCACCCGAAACGGTTTTAAGCGTATCATCGGATACATTGTACCAATATACCCAAAAGTCACCCCAGATACGGGCGTGCGTGGCATCGTCTTCTTCCGCCGCGACTATCATGCTGACGGGAATGCATACTTCGCCTTGCCTGTATTGTGCGCCGATCTCCTTGACCAGATAATCGCTGATAGCGTTGCGGACGGACTCTTCCTTCCGGTAGTTGTCTATATATCGGAGGCTGGATTGCTTCGTGTCGTCATAATCTGACAGCAGCCATTTCCCGTCGACCTTTTCCATCTGAAGGATGTGCTCCTCGGCATCATAGTCCGTGTCTGTCGGCTGGACGAGGATGACTGCCTTGGCATGTGTCTTGTCCGTCAGCTTTACTTCTTTCACTTCGCAGGCATTGTCTGCCATGGTGCTGCCGTCAGCGGCTGTGAACCATTGCTCCCATTCGTGCAGTACCGGCGTGAAGTCCGGCAAGGAGACCATCTCCTCTAACGAAGCGTAGAAGTCATTCGTCAGATATTCACGGCATTTCTCCAGATTGCCGACGTCCGGAATGTGGTTGAACAACTCCGTGGCATTCTTCTTCAATCCTTGCTGGGAGGTACTGCATGCAAGCAGCAGGACCATTGAAACAAAAGCGCATACCCGTTT